>NZ_JAMYMR010000025.1:0-89708 GCF_040318635.1 Mesorhizobium sp. M1066 | reverse complement strand
CTGCAGCCCGGCGACGTGCCCGATACCTTCGCCGACACCTCGGCGCTGGAGCAGGCGGTCGGCTACCGCCCGACGACGACAGTGACCGAGGGCGTCGGGCGGTTCGTCGAGTGGTACCAGGCGTATTTCGGGCGGGGATAGACAAAGTCTTTGCAAGATCACGGCTGGCAAACTCGCCTCAGGCCATCGTCCAGTGATGCTCGATGGCTGCGCCAGCTCCTGCCAGCACGACGCCCACGGGATTGGCCGCCCCCCCGCAATTCGCACCGCAGCAACATTGATCTTTGATGGGTGATGTTGCGGTTCCGCTCGCCCGCCATCCGCCATTCGCGTTCGTTTATTTCATTGGGCAAAAACTACCGACAGCGGACAAACTGCCTCGCTATTCGAATGATGCGGTAGCGGCACATAACGCGCATGTTTCCTCCAGCCGGAGGCGCTTCATCCCCGCGCCGCCGGTTAGGCTCGACGGCCGCCCGCCCCCAAAAAGCCGTCGGGCCGCCAGAAATCCCGATATCCTACTCGCCTCCCCTCCTCGCCATCACTGCGTAAACGCCTTGGACATCTGATCCGCAAAGGGTTTCAACAGATAAGACCAGACATTGCGTTCATCGGTGCGGATATGAACCTCGGCGGGCATACCTGGCCTCAGCACCTTCGCTTCGGTCAGGCAGTTCGATTTGCTTTCGACCTTGATACGCGCCGAGAAATAGGAAAGCTGACGTTGCGGATCCTTAATCAGATCTGCCGAGATGTGTTTCACTGACCCTTGGCAGACCGGAGTGGTTCCCACGTCGAACGCCGGAAAACGAATCGATACCGGCTGCCCTGGCCGGACGTCGTCGACCCGCGACGGAGGGATCAGCGCGTCCACCACAAGATCATCGGCATCAGGTACGATGGTCATGAGCATCTCGCCAGGCGCGATAACGCCGCCGACGGTATGGACAGCCGATTCCTGTATCGTTCCGGACTGCGGCGCGCGGATCGTTGTCTTGGTCAATTCATCCTGGGCCACAATCCTCCGTTCGTTGAGTTCGGTCTGCTTGGCTTCCGTCTCGCGGAGTTCGGTCGTCACGTCAGTGCGCCTTTGGTCATCCAGCTGCAGCATCTGCAACCCCGTTTCGCTAATGCGCGCCTGCGCTTCAGCTACTGCGGCAGCGAGGCGCCCCGATTCTCCCCTGGCCCGGGTGGCATCCAGCCTGATGTTGCTCACCCTCTCCTTGGAGACGAGTTTTTTGGCGTAGAGGGAATCAACGTCGGCGAAATCCTTATTCAGCAGAGCAACCGATTCATCCACCGCGCTCTGTTGCGCTTTAAGACCGTCGATCTGACGTTCAAGTTGCTGGGATTGGCTTCTCAACTGTGCCTTCTGCCCAGCCAAAGCCGAGGCGCGCGTTTCAAAGAGGCTGCGCTCGCCGTTGACGAGCGCAGCCAGCTCCGGTTGGTTCATTCGCGCCTTCAGGCCGACCGGCAGCTGCATTTCCGCCAGGCCCGTGCGCTCGGCCTCCAGCCGGGCGAGGCGGACGGTCGCGCGATCGAGATCCTCACTAATGATTTGCAGGTTCGCGCGAGTCAGCGTGTCGTCCAGTCTGACCAGCACGTCGCCGGCTCGTACATGATCTCCGTCCTGCGCGAAGATCCCGCCCACTGTGCCTCCGGTTTGATGCTGGACCTTCTTGACGTTGGTTTCTACCACCACGGTGGCCGGTGCAACCACAGCGCCGGCGATGTTGGTCAACCCCAGCCACAGGCCGCCGCCAAGGACCAGCAGACCTGTAATCACCAAGCCGAATATCAGGTTGGCCCGTATACCGTCCGGCAGATCTGGCGCGCTCACGGCAGCCCGTTTGCTGCCACGAAGGGTCCGAGCATACGATGAGAAAGCGACGAATGTTTCGAGCAGAGCTTCATGCATGTCCGGCAACACCCGGTATCGGCGCCAAAGAAGATGGCCGAGGTGAAACAGGCGGTGAAGGTCGGAGCACGTTTGCCAAGACCTGCTCGCGCGAGCCAAAGGCATGAACCGTCCCATTCGACATAACCAGCACCTGATCGATATTCGCGAGTGCCGAAGGACGATGCGCAACGACAATGACGATGCCCCCGCGCTGACGCACTGTCCGTATGGCGCCGGCCAGGGCAGCGTCCCCATCCACGTCGAGGTTCGAGTTCGGTTCGTCGAGCACGACAAGAAACGGCTCGCCATAAAGTGCTCGGGCGAGACCCACGAGTTGCCTCTGCCCTGCCGACAGGGCCGCTCCGCCCTCGCCGATGCGGGTCTGAAATCCCTGAGGGAATTGCATTATCATTTTCTCGACGCCGGCTGCTCTTGCCGCCGCAAGGACGCCTTTTGGATCCGTCTTGCCTCGGAACCTCGAAATGTTGTCTGCTACCGTGCCGTCAAACAACTCCACATCCTGCGGCATGTAGCCGATATGGGCGCCGAGCTGTTCCGAGTTCCATTGATCGAGAGAGGCGCCGTCCAATCTTACCGAGCCATGGAGCGGCTTCCACACTCCGACCAACGAACGCACCAAAGTTGTCTTGCCGGAACCGCTTGGGCCGATTACGGCCATCCCAGCGCCTCTCGACAGATGGAAGCTCACATTCACCACGGTCGGTCTTGTCAGGCCGGGCGGCGCGACTGTCAGTTGCTCGACGGCAAATCGTGTCTGTGGACGAGGCAATTCCATCGGGTCGTCCTGACTGCCAAATGCAGCCATGACAGCTGCCAGCTCGCTATAGCTGCGCCGGGTCGATAGAAAGCCTCTCCAGTTTGCAATCGCCGCGTCAACCGGGGCCAAGGCCCGGCCGAGCAATATGGAAGATGCGATGATCACCCCAGGAGAAGCTTCACCGCCGATGACCAGGTAAGCACCGAGCCCCAGAACGCCGGATTGCAGACCCATGCGAAGCGCCTTCGAGAAGGAACTGGCGCCACCGACGACATCCGAGAGGCGTTCCTGCTGACCAAGATATGCGCGGCTGACGTCGCTCCAGCGTCGAGCCAGTCGACCAGAAAGCCCCATTGCATGAACGACCTCGGCGTTGCGCCGGGCGGAGTCGGCAAGCGCCCGTTGCGACGACAGCTCCTCGGAGGCGCGCGCGGCCGGACCACGGCTAAAGACTTCCGCAACCGCCGTCAGGAGGACCACGGCGATCGCGCCGACGGTTGCCAACAAGCCTAGCAAAGGATGGAGCAAATAAATGATCACCAGATAAAAAGGGATCCACGGAGCGTCGAAGATGACCGTCGGTCCCGTTCCGGAAAGAAAGCCGCGCAGTCGGTCAAGATCGTGCAAAGGCTGCAGACGGCCTGCATCACGTCCTGCCTTGAGCGGCAAGGATAGGGAGATGGAGAACACCTTTTGCTGCAAATTTCTATAGAGAAGACTGCCGATGCGGACCAGCACGCGAAGCCGCACGAAATCCAGGAGCCCGTAGACCGCATACAGGCCCAGCATGCCGATCGTGAAGCCCACCAGGGTGGGAACGCTCTGCGACGGCAGAACGCGATCGTAGATCTGCAACATATAGACCGAACCGGTCAGAGCGAGAATGTTTATCACTGCCGAGAACAGCGCCACGCCAAGCAGCCCAGGCATGCAGGCGAGAATGGCGGAACGCAGCTCGGGAGAACCGGCCCCCGATGTTTTCATGACCAGCGGTCGTTCGCGCGACACTGCCGCGCCGTTACTTCCGTAAGTTGTGATGGCTCAAACCTTTCTTGATGCGCATAGCAGCCGCTATCCGTCGCCCCCCTTATTACGCTCTGCTTACATACGTCGACTTTGAGGAAAATGCAGCGGATTCGTGGCGCAGGACCAACGAAGCGTGACCCGCAGCGTGCACAGGCTGGGGATAACTTCCCCAAAAAAGGGCAATTCGCGCTAGTAACGCAGTCCAGAATCGAACACGCAAAAAGGGCTTATGTCCTTGCTTCCACACACTTTCAAAGACGCCGCGGTGGTTGGCACAAAATACCTGATGCGGAGCAACAACTTAGATCAATCAAACCTTTTATCGTTCTGTATTTTGTATTTGATTTCGTCGTGATTACACCAATCACCTGAGCAGACGTTGGGTTTAACCGAATCAACCAAATGATCTTTGGTTGACACTCCATTACGTACGATAGGGCCATGGTGCGGCAGTGAAGTCCGGCATCCAGTCCCCCAGACTTCAGCGGCGGCAAGTGGACAACCGTCAGGACGGCGCGCAGCATGCGTCATTCAAACGGACGAGGACAGTGATCGAGCCTGACCGTATTCTGGGTTTAGCTCATGCGCAGGATGGCGACTGGATAAAAGGCTCGTTCACCTCGGGGCGCTCTGGCCGACGGGCTCAAACCCGCCTCGGCTGGCGGACGGCTGCCAATCTGCCCAAGAAGGCGGATCGCGCCTTCACCATCGTCGTTATCAGAGCGGAGGCTGCGGTAGTCGGTGCGTTATCCGCAAACAATGGAAGAGTAAATCGAGGCGACCGAAATGAGAATTGCGACTGCGCTTCGGTTCGCGATTTCCTATTTCAAAATGTCTTCGAGGGGTCGCCTAAGCCGATCGCATGGCGATATTGGGCTGAATTCGATACGTAGTGGGGTGTTGCGTGGAAAAGAAGTATCGAAAATTAAGAAGAGCTGTCTGGGAAACGATATATAGGGTCAGCTTGATAACCCCGAATTTTTACGTTCTGAACTACCCCATAGCAGCCGCTGGATTTTTTAATGGAAACAACAGGTTCCCAAGACGGGTTTCCAGCCAATCTGCTACGATAAATGATTTTATATTTGATAGAATGATACGGAATAGATGGGGTTATCTAGAGAAGGTATGCGTTGATAAGCATTATGCCAAGTACATAGCTGGTGGAATCGCAGGTCTGAAAATCCCAAAGACGATTTCTGTATTCAAGATAAATAGAAATACAACGGCAGATGATATCCTACTTTGGATCGAGCCTTTCATCGGACATCATTTCGTGATGAAGCCCACCCATTCCTCCGGAAAAGTTATGTTCCTCGACAAGCCGCTCAATAGGAAAACCATAGAGGAATTCTTAAATTTTTCTAAGAGATCGTACTTCAATATTGGACGAGAGACGCAATATTATAAAATGGAAAAGAAGATAATTATCGAAGATAATATTTCTACCGGAGGAGAATTAAGTGATTACAAATTCTTTTGTGTTCGCGGTAAAGCAGTTTATCTTCAGGTCGACGTCGGTAGATTTGTTGATCATAAGAGAGCTGTCTTTTCTCTTCCGGATTTTAAGCAGATTGATGTCATGTACGGTTATGGCATACCAGGAAACGTAGAAAGGCCGGAAAATCTCGAAAAAATGATTGAGATTGCGGAGGCGATATCTATAGATGTTGAGTTTGTCAGGGTTGATTTGTACAGCGTTAATGGGGACATATATTTTGGAGAGATGACCTTTTCTCCATGCGCTGGATCGGACCATATTTCAAACGAGAGTTGGGCCATAGATTTTTTAAATAGGATCAAGGCAGAAAGTGTTTCTAAAGCAGCGATAGGTGGCCGCTTCACGCCGCAAGCGGCACGATCTTTCGACGGCCAAGTCGGCGGCTGAGCCGCAAGGGCTTAGACGAAAGCCTCGGTTCATGTGCCGAGGCACCCCATCGGCTTTCCTCTAATTGGGGATAACCCTGTCGGGAAAGGCGCATATTTCCCCATCACGCGGCTCAACAATGAGCCGGATGAGAGGGGCTTATGTTGTTGTTGCGGCACCGTTTTAAAAGACTTCGGTTGCCCGAAGCGGGACATTTCCTGCTATGCAGCAATCCTGTCGGCGATCAAAGATTCTATCCAGCGTGTGTCGTATTTGATTTGGGCCTAATATGCGCCGTCAACTAAGCAGACATGGGGCATAACCGAATCAACCAAAGGATTTTTGGATGACACTCCACTACGCGTCCGGTGGATCAGCCGCCGAGATCGCAACCGCCGGATTCAATCTGGCTGATGTTCAATACGTTTCACAAGTCAATGCTTTACCGGATGGCATGAAAGGTTTGGTTTATCTCGGTGAGCACGACGGAGTAACTTCGTCTTTCATCGATAAAGTCACTCCCTTCATAGGTAATCCGGATGTGTTCGGGTTTTACCTTAGCGACGAGCCTGATCCGACAGGCAAGTGGGGCAGCTACGCAACCGCTGCAAATCTAAAGGCGGAATCCGACTGGATCCATTCTCATTTTCCCGGCGCCAAGACCTTCATCACCATGATGAACTTGGGCACAGATGGCTCCCCGAGCTACATGAACCCGAACGACCCGGCCCACGCCGCTTACAATCCGGCGAATACGGGCATCGATTTCTACGGCATCGGCTATTACCCCATCAACAACACTTCGGCTCCAGACTACAGCCACATCGACAAGATGGTTGCGGCTGCCGGTGAAGCGGGCATCCCGATCGACAAGATCATCCCGCTTTATCAGGGGTTCGGCGGTGGCAACTGGGAAACCAGCGCTGGCGGCAAGTTTGTCATGCCCACCGCTGCCCAGGAGCAGGCCATGATTGATCGTTGGGCCGCACTGGTTCCGTCGCCGGCCTTTGACTATACCTATAAATGGGGAACGCAGAATGGCGACACCGCGCTTGAAAGCGCCTCGGAACTGAAAGCCTTTTTCCTTCAGCACAATCTCGAGGGCACCCATGCCCCGGTCTCGCCCCCGGTTAGTGATCCTGTCACGCCGCCGGTCAGTGATCCGGTCGGCACACCGACCACGCCTCCAACTCACGCCGGCGCCCCTGCTCCCGCCCCGTCGGGCAGCGATCATGTCTTCCATGGCACGCGCGGCGCAGACGTTTTTCACGCAACCACGGGCAATGACAAATATCTCGTCAACAATGCTCATGACAAGGTGATGGAAGCGCCAAACGGGGGGTTCGACAAGGTCGCGGCCTCGGTGAGTTACGCTCTTACGGCGGGATCACATGTCGAGCAGCTCTCCACCGCCAATTCGGGTGGCAGGGCGTCCATCAACCTGACCGGCAACGAATTCGGTCAAGCCATCTATGGGAATGGCGGCGCCAACAAGATCAATGGTGGCGGTGGCGCCGACAAGATGACAGGCTATGGCGGCAATGACACCTATTACGTCGACAATGCCCACGACAAGGTGGTGGAGCAGAGAGGAAGCGGCGCCGATAAGGTTCTTGCCTCGGTGAGCTTCGCTCTTTCGGCTGGCTCGCATATCGAGCAACTCGCAACCACCAAGGCATCCAGCAAGGCCGCCATCAATCTGACCGGCAACGAATTCGGACAGACCATTCACGGCAATGCCGGTAGCAACAAGATCGACGGTGGCGGCGGAGCCGATACGTTGAGCGGGCACGGGGGCAGAGATGCCTTCGTGTTCAGTACCGCCCTTGGTGCTGGAAACGTCGACAGGATCACTGATTTCAACAAAGCCCAGGACAAGATTCACCTCGATCATTCCATCTTTGCCGGTCTCGATCAGGGGGGCCTCTCGTCGGACGCTTTCTTTGCCGGCAAAGCCGCGCATGACAGTTCCGATCACATTATCTACAACAGTTCGACGGGAGCTCTTTCTTTCGACAGCGACGGCGTCGGAGGCGCAAACCAGATCCATTTCGCGAGCCTCTCTCCGCATCTGTCGATTACCGCATCGTCTTTCCTGGTCACCTGAACCAGCCCGACGAAGAACTGCTTTAAGAAGTCGGCGAGGCCCCTGGGCCTCGCCGTCAGATATTCCGCTTGTGCGGAACAGGGGCTGATGAGCGGATTCGGTGCTGAAAATCCGACGACGCAGGCCGAGGGCCGACTCATCGCGTGACGGCCCGGCGCAATCAAGTGTCAAAACTTTTGCCCATTGGCGAACCGCGGGGAGCTCAGGCACCACGCCGCCGCAATTGGACGCTCGGAACCTTGGACAGCCAAGGTGATGCGGACCAGCCACTCGTACCGGCTCAGGCAAATGCCGCGCCCAGGAGACACGAGTCACTGAGCGCTCCGGTAACCGCGAGGG
Source organism: Mesorhizobium sp. M1066 (assembly GCF_040318635.1). Classification (NCBI taxonomy): domain Bacteria; kingdom Pseudomonadati; phylum Pseudomonadota; class Alphaproteobacteria; order Hyphomicrobiales; family Phyllobacteriaceae; genus Mesorhizobium; species Mesorhizobium sp. M1066. Next base: position 81,691 of record NZ_JAMYMR010000025.1, on the reverse strand, counting down.
ATCTCGCCTCGCTGGTCGCTGCCCTTCCAAACATCACGGGTGTCATTCAAACGGACGAGGACAGGCACCTGGTGTCCCCCTAGCGTGCACTCGGGCGGCATGCGCTCAGAGGTGGTGAAACCGGGCGATGGCAGCATCGAGAGCCGATCGGTTCCTCGACTTGACTGCCATGTGCGTGGGAGAGGCAGATGAACCCGCACCTGGTCTGCGTGGGAGGCGAGGATCACGCCTTGAGAGTTCCCTTCCTCATCGCGCTGCGAGAGAAAGGCTTTCGCGTTACGGCGGTCTCGAGCGGTTCTCCCGTACCGTTTCTGCGGCATGACATTTCGCATCACAGGTTCTCCTTCGATCGGTTTGCATCTGGCGGCGGGGAATGGCGCGCTCTAGGAACGATGCGCCGATTGATGCGGGAGCTTCGGCCCGACATCATCCAGAGTTTCGACACCAAGCCTAATCTGTTGACGCCCCTTTCCATGCGGGGAACAATCCCGGTCATTCGCACCATCAACGGGCTGGGCTGGACGTTCTCATCGCTGGCGCCTCGCGCTTTGGCTCTGCGTCCGGTCTATTGCGCACTGCAATGGCTCGCGTCTTCGTGGACGGCAGCGACCGTTTTCCAAAATCGCGATGACCAACTGTTCTTCGAGCGCTTTCGGCTGATCGGTCGCGGAAGCTCGCGACTGATACGCAGTTCCGGAATCGATGTCGATGCGTTCGCAACGGTGCGCCATCTCGGGTCCTCGGCAACGAAGATGCGTAGGGAACTCGGCCTCCAGTCCGCCGAAGTGGTGATCTTTGTCGGCCGCTTGACCCGTCAGAAGGGTGTGGGAACCCTCCTCAAGGCGGTTCCTCGCATCGTGGCCGAAAGACCCGCAGCACGGTTTGTGCTTGTCGGTCCGCGAGAATCCGAAGGCTCATTCGCAATCGACAAGTCCGAGATCGACCGGCACGCACCTCATGTGCTGGCCTTGGGTCCACGACGCGATGTAGCTGATCTCCTTGGCATGGCCGATGTATTCGCCTTTCCCACCCAGTATCGCGAAGGAGTACCGCGTGTGTTGCTGGAGGCAGGGCTTGCGGGACTGCCAATCGTGGCTTCTAGGATGCCAGGCTGCAGAGACGTCGTCGAAGACGGGTGGAATGGCTACCTGGTTGCACCGCATGATGCCGATGCCCTTGCCTCGCGAACAATAGACTTGCTGTCCGACTGCGCAGCGGCCAAGGCAATGGGCGCCCGTTCCGCTGAACTTGTGCGGGAGCGATTTGCCCTGCCGTTGGTGGTCGATCAGTACTGCGACCTATACGAAAACACACTCCGCGCGGGGCTTCCGCGACCGCTCCCTGCTGTCGCACTTGAGGGCAGCCTCGCAGATCACCGGGGCGGAGCACGTCAATGATCCGGGACGCCTTGCTCGCCCTGGGAGTTGCGATGTCCTATGCGACGCAACTGGGCGTTCCGGGATTGCCGCTCGGCTATGGCGAATTGTTCATCGCGATCTGGATCGTTCTGGCGATTGGACGAATATTCGCCGGGGGTCGTCTCCAGGTCACACCCGCTTTTGTCCAACTGGCGAGCTTCTGGCTGATCTTGTCGCTGGCTTTGGGAATCGGCACGATCGTCGGCTACCTGACCACCGTCCTTTACCTGACCGGGCTGATACATGACGTGATGGCCTACATGCTGCTGGCCGGCTTCACATGCCTGGCGGCCGCGGAGCCCGACGCCGATCGTCACCTTCGCCGCAGTGCCTGGTGGGTGATCGCCATCGCAAATGGGAGCTTCGTGATTCAGCTGGGATTGGCATTTGGGGTAGCCCACCAGTCCGGCGTCGACCCCTGGTTCTGGGACAGGTTCCGTGGCTGGTCCGAGAACCCGAACCAACTTGCGCTTTATTGCGCGCTCTTTGGCCCCCTGGCTTTGCACCTTGCCACGACCACCCGCAATCCATGGCGCCGTGTGCTCGCACTCTCCAGCCTGATCCTGACCTTTTATGTCGGCCGGCTGACGAAGAGCGACACCTATCTCTACACCAGTATCCTGAGCTGCCTCGTCTTTCTCGGATTGCGGCTTCGTGCATGGATCGCAACGAGCGGTCGCGCCAGCCTGTCTCGCCTGGCAGCAATTGTGCTGTTGTCGGGTTCCTTGCCTCTAGCGCTGGCGATGACGCCGTACGCGCTCACCGAAGAGGCCAGCGTCGCCCATTTTGCCAAGAGCCTTACCAAGGACCAAGGTGGAGAAGCGACACTCGAAACGTTCGAACTCCGGCTCTATCTGTGGGAGGAGGCCGTGGAAAAAGGGTTGAAATCCGGATCCCTGGGATTGGGCCCTGGGCCCCACCTCGAGCGCCCGCCCGTCGCCGACCGTCAATTTCTGCAGCGACCCTTCGAGGCCCACAATACCGTTCTTGACCTTTACCTGCAGGGCGGATTGCTTGCCGTGATGGCATTGGTCTGGATCGTGGGAGCCGCAATGTCGCTTGCCTGGCGAGCGGGATTCGACGCGCTGCTGGTGCTCTGTGCGTCGACGATAATCTTCAGCATGCCTCACCTGATCATCCGCCATCCAATCGTGTGGTTTTCGCTGGCTTTCTGCCTCGTTGCCGGAAATCCGGCCGCACTTCGGCGGCAGCTTGCTGAACCGAGGGTGCCCTAATGTGTGGGATCGCGGGAATTCTATTGGCTTCCGATGCCACAGACATAAAGCCGCTCCAAGCGATCGGGCGGATGACCGCATCGCTGCGTCACCGGGGCCCGGATGGCGAAGGGCTCTGGGCGGATCGCGAAGCTGGAATCGCACTGGGCCACAGGCGGTTGGCAATTGTCGACCTGTCAGCCGCCGGGCACCAGCCGATGCGTTCCGCCAGCGGCCGGTACGTGATCACCTTCAACGGTGAGATATACAATTTTCGCGATTTGCGTTGCGAACTCGAGTGTGCGGGCCAAACCTTTCAAGGTGCCAGCGACACTGAAGTGATGCTCAGCGCAATCGAGCATTGGGGGCTTGAGACCTCCCTCAAACGCTTTGCCGGAATGTTCGTGTTCGCGTTGTGGGATCTGAAGACAAGAAGCCTTTATCTGGCCCGCGACAGGATGGGTAAAAAGCCCCTCTATGTTGCTTCGACCCGAGACGCATTGGTTTTCGCCTCTGAGCTGAAGGCGATCAACTCCTTTCCGGGCTTTTCTTCCGACCTTGATCTTGATGCCGCGGCGGCAATGCTTTCAACGGGATGGGTGCCGGACCACCGGTGTATCTGGCGAAGCGTGTTCAAACTGCCGCCCGGTTCTGTCCTTTGCGTCACCGCGGCGAATTTTGCCGAAGACCGCAGCGCGGACCGTCTTTCCCAACGCGTTCGCCGCTGGTGGTCACTGGCTGACGTTGCTGCCGATGGGCGACGGAACCCCGCCACCGGCACCGACGAAGATCTGGTTGACGAACTTGACAACCGGCTTCGGCTGGCCGTGCGGGAACGCATGATCGCCGACGTCCCTCTAGGCGGCTTCCTGTCGGGGGGCATCGACAGCTCAGCCGTGATCGCCTTGATGCAGGCTCAATCCTGCAAGCCGGTTCGCAGTTTCACGATCTCGTTCGCAGAGGGCGGCTTTGATGAAGCTCCATACGCAGCGGCCGTTGCCCGTCATCTGGGTACCGACCACTCCGAACTTCACCTCTCGCCCAGCGCCGCACGTGACGTCATTCCCGAGTTGCCGCAGGTCTGGGATGAACCCTTCGCCGATGAATCGCAGATACCGACCTTGCTCGTTGCCAGGCTCGCTCGTCAGCACGTCACCGTAGCGCTGTCGGGCGACGGCGGTGACGAATGCTTCGCAGGATACGGCCGCCACTTCATGGCGGAGCGGCTGAAACGACACCTGCGCCTGCCCCGACAACTGCGCCGAACCTTGGCGGCTGGGGCAGGTTTTTTCGCACGCGCAGGACGTGACGATGTCGTTGGCAAACTGCCGCTCTCTGCGAGCGCGAGGCATTTTATCCGGAGCGACCGACTGGAACGTCTCGCCCGGCTGCTCACGGCATCGAATGAAGACGAATTGTTTCAGCGGCTGGCGCGGCCACAGGCTGAAAACCTGGGACGTCAGCGGCCGACCGAACCAATCCACGGCTACGGCGGTCCGCCGCTTGACGACCTGCTCTCCCGTCTTCTGTGCGATGACATGGCGGGATACTTGCCTGGCGATATCTTGGTGAAGCTGGACCGTGCCACCATGGCCAACAGCCTCGAGGGCCGGTGTCCTCTGCTTGACCACCGCGTTGTCGAATTCTCCTGGCGGCTGCCATCCAACATGAAAGTTCGTGATGGCGCCGGCAAATGGATCCTTCGTCAACTGCTACGCCGCTATCTCCCGCAGCATCTGATCGAGCGTCCGAAACAGGGCTTCGATGTCCCTATCGCTGCATGGCTGCGGGGTCCGCTGCGCAACTGGGCCACCGATCTTCTCGCCGACATGCGAACCGAAAGCAGTGATGTATTGGACGCTGCGAAGATCGACGCCTGCTGGCGCGATCACATTGATGGCCAAAACCGGTCGCGCGAATTGTGGTCGGCGTTGATGTTCCAGGCCTGGCGGAGCAACGCCAACCGGCAAGCACAGCAAACCGCCCCAATTCATGAACCCGATCTGGCAGGAGTATAATATGGTAGGTTCCGCAATCAGCCCGATCCAGCTGCCACGAGTCAATCAACCACCAGCACCGGTTCTCGAAGGCAGAGTGCACGTGCGGTCATTGCGCGAATATGTCGAGCCGCCCACCGCGTCGCGCCAACTCTTCGTCATCCTGGCAAGGCGAAAATGGTCTATTGTTGGCTTCGCTGTGTTGGGCGGCCTGCTGGCGGGGTTGCTGGGAAGCCTTCGACCGGTTCTCTACGAGGCAACTACCCAGCTTATCATCGACGCCCCATCGCGCGGTTCACTGCCCGTCGGCGCCCCGTCTTCGCAGGACCTCGTTGATTCAAGCATAGATGACCACATCACGATGCTATCGTCGCAAGATCACCTGCGCCGCGTCATGGCGGCACTGCGCAAGACAGGTGCGGCGGACACCGGACAGGACAATTCCGCCACCAAGAATTCCCGGCTTGAGCCGTCTGCCATCCCTCCCCCGAGGACACGCTCACTTGCCGGTGGTCTACTGGACCGGCTGTGGCCAGGAGCGGACAAAACAATCAACGATTCACAAGCCGAGGATGCCTCCGAGTTGAGAGCTTTGCGGCGAGGAATGCGGGTCGGGCAGGAGCTGCGATCGAGAGTAATCTCCGTCGCTTTCGCCGATGACAGTCCCGCACGGGCGGCGCTCGTGGCCAACACATTCGCTCAGGTCTATGTCGACAATCTAATAAGGAGAAGGCAGGCGTCCGACCAGCAAGAACTCGATGCGATCACCACCAGCCTGCCAAGGCTGCAAAACGATCTGCAGGCAGCGGCCGACCGCCTTGAGAAATATCGGCTGAGCCACGGAGCCATCGACCAAGGCTCGGCGGACAATGCAGCCAGGGAACGGGCCGACCTCAGCCAGCAATTGTCGATGTCAAACGCGGATCTCGCCGCTGTGGAAACTCGGCTGCGACATGTTCAGGAGCTTCGAGAGCAGGGGGCTTCTTTCGCCTCCGTGGCCGAAGCTATTGGCGGGCCTGAACTTGCCGACCTTGCGGCTCGACAGGCTCGCGCGCCTGCGGACCCGGAACTCAGAAACGCTACTGAAAGCAAGGTCGAACAAGGCATAGACAAGATTGCTGCGGACGCGAACATTTTCCGTGCCCAGATCGCCACTCTTGAAAGCCGGAAGGCCATTTTGGATGCGGTCATGGCCGACACCGCCAGCCGGCTTTCCGGGTTGCGGGCTCTCGAGCCGCAGGTCAGTTTGCTGACCCAGCGATACAACGAACTTCTTGGCCGGCAACAAGATTTGACGCGGCGTATCGGAGTTCCCTCGGCTGGAATTTCCATCCTATCGGCGGCGTGGCCGCCGACCATCCCGCAGACCTTGCCTGCCATCTTCCTTGTCCCGCCAGGGATGATTGTGTTCGCTATTCTGGGGGCGATTTTCGTCACGATGCGCAATCACTTCGATCGGACTTTCCGCGGCGAGGCCGAGGCGGAAGCGATCCTCAAGGTTCCATGCATGGGGCAGATTCCCGAAGCCGGCAGGGTGCATGCCAAACGACTGCGAACCCTTGTCCTGGGCGAGCGCAGCTCCGCCTATAGCCGCGCCGTGACGTCGTTGCTAATTGCTGCGGCGCCCAATGCGCTGAGGGCTCGTTCGTCGTACACGGCGCTTGTCACCTCCAGCGTCCCGGAGGATGGGGGGACCGAGCTCGCATGGAGTTTAGCGCTGGCCGGCACGCGGATGGGCGGTCGAGTCCTCTTGATCGATCTTGAACGCAAGGGCGTTCAACTCACGCTCGAGTTCCTGCATCAGTTCAGCGAGCGCAAGAGCCGCCATTCCTTCGCTGACTATGTCTGCAATCGCAGCAACCTGGAAAATGCCGTGGCCAGTCTGCATGAAATCGGCATCGACGTGATGACCGCTGCTCCGTCGGACGATCTGCTGGCGGTGTTGTCCTGCGAGGATGGGGGCAAAGTGATGGCGGATCTGCACTTGACCTACCGCATCGTCATCATAAACCTGCCGTCGGCGCTCGGGCGGCCGGAAGCCAAATTTCTGGCTGGATGGGCTGATGCGGTGCTTTTCGCCGTCCGGTGGAGGAAAACGCCACGCACCCTCGCTCGCGGGGTGCTGGAACTCCTTCAGGGCAGCGGTTCTCTGGCGATACCTGTCGGCAGCGTCCTCACGCAAGTGAACTTGAAAAAACATGCCGGATATCGGCTCGAGGATAGCGCCGATCTCTTGCGCGAGCAAATAGCATGATCAAGCACAGGCTCGTCCTTGGGCTGCGGACGATCCGGGGCGGTTCATCCAGGGAGCGGCCAGGACGATTCACGGTGCAGCCTGTCCGCAGAGCGCGTCATTCAGGTGAATGATGGCAAGGTCCGGTGTGCATCGTAGGCTGCGGCAATCCCCGATATGTCTCCCTCGGAAGCGCGAACCGATGGCACTAAGCGACCTTCTGAGACCCAAGATGGTTCCCGCGGCCGAGACAGCCATCATCGCTGTTCGGCCGAGCACGATCGGTTCGATCATTCGTGCAGCTGGTGAAGTGTCGGCGATGGCAATTGCCGGCCAACTCACTCTTCTTGCTGCAATTCCGGTTTTGGCGCGGCTCTATTCGCCTGCGGATTTCGGCATCTTTACGATTTATCTGTCGATCGTGAACATCCTCGCCGGGGTCGCAGCATTGCGCTTCGAGGCGTCACTCTATGGGGTGAAGGGGAGCGCGCAGGCCTATGTGACGGTCAAGCTTATCCTTTTGGCTGTCTTCGTGACGACCGTTCTGGCCTTTTCGGCCGGACAGATGCTGTCGAACCTTGCTCCCAATCGCCTCGGCTCGCTCGCCTGGCTCATTCCGATCGGAATGGGAGGCGCAGGTCTGGTCGAGGCCATGAACTGCTGGAGCCTGCGTGCCGGCCTTTTGCGTGACTTTGCCCTTGGGCGGCTGATCCTGCCGGCGAGCATGGCTGCACTGCAATTGGCTTTCGGCTTCGCCAACCTCGGCGGTGAAGCGATGATCCATGCCCATATTCTGAGCCAGTTCGTCTTTATCGGGTATATCGGTTATCGGGTGACGAGCTGGGAGGATATGCGCGGCATCGTACGGGCACCTTGGCGTGCGGTGTTCGAAAAGGCTCGGCGGGAATACAAATTTCCTCTGTTCGATATTCCCGCAACACTCGCGAGCATAGCGATCAACAATCTTCCGGCAGTTCTTGTCGGTGGGCTGTTCGGCACCGCATTTGCCGGATATTTGGGCGTAGCAACGCGCCTGGTTACCGGTCCAGTGACGCTGATCGCTTCACCGCTCAGCAATGTTTTTGTCGCCGAAGCAAACCAGAACAACAATCGTGGACACCTGCTTGGTGTGGCGCGCGGGCTTCTCCTGCTGGCCGCCGGCTTTACCGCCGTGCCGATATTGCTGCTTGGACTCGCCGCGCCCTATGTGGTCGTTCCGCTCCTGGGCGAGCCTTGGATGCCCACTGCGGAAATCATGACCGCACTGGCGCTGATGGGCGCGGCACAAGCGTTGTCGACTCCGCTTAGCGATGTTCCCGCTCTGTTACGTCGGCAGGGAACAAGACTGGTCATCGACCTCGCACGAGCGGTTCTCGTGTTTGGCCCGCTGCTCGCCGGCGCCCAGGCGGGCTGGCAGCCAGTCACCGTCATCTATTTCATGGCCGCCGGCGGCGCGTCGGGTTTCGCTCTGAAATTGGCAGCATCGCTGTATCTGCTGACTCACGACCCTCAACCAGCAGGCGCTGCAACGTGCATCCAACATGAATGTCTCGAGGAAAAAACACCATGAATTCGTCGTCGGTTGACAACCTTCAAACGGCAGTTGCGGTCACCCAGCATGACCGTGCCGATGTCTCATGGTCACGCCCTTTTATCTCGGTCGGGATACCAACCTTTCGCCGACCGGATACGATACGCAGGGCGATCGACAGCGTCTTGGGCCAGGATTACTCCGATTGGGAGTTGGTCGTGAGCGACGACGAGGGACCGGAGGGTGAGACCTGGGCTATCGTGACCGACTATGCACGAAGCGAACCTCGCATCCGCATCATCGAAAACAGCCGAGGTCGCGGTCAGGTGGAGAACACCAACAACGCTATGCTGTCTTGCTCCGGGCGATGGATCAAGTTGCTGCATGACGATGACTGGCTTGCGCCAGGTGCACTCAGGACATTCGCCGAAGTCGCCAATCAGCACCCCTCGGTCGCCTTCATGACGTCTGCCGCAAACATAATCGAGGACAAGCGGGTGAGATTTCGCCAAGTCCCCAAGGAGCAGGAACCGATCTCCCTTTATTCCAGCCAGCAGTGCCTGATGGACCTCTATCTGGTGCGCGCGACACGCTGCCTGGGTATTATTCCATCCACATTGTTGATCAACAGCGACGTCATTCGTGCCGGCTGCTTGATGCGCACGCACAAAGAGATTCCGGCCGGAGTGGATCAACTGTTCTTCGTCGATCTAGCCAGCCATGGGGACATGGTGGCGATAAGCGATCCGCTTACCTTTTACGATGCAACGAACCATCCAAGCATTACCACGACAAAGAGTTTCCGCGAGGTCGACGAAGTGACCCTCGCCGTCAAGCAGCTTAACTGGAATCTCATCAAGGATCGCAACCATCTCCCGCCTCCCGAGACATTGCTGCGGGCGTTGCGGGTTGCTCGTATTCCCATGCGGTTCCACCAGCAGTCCTGGTTGACCACGTTCCTGGATGGGATTCAGATCTTCCGGCCTTCCGTCATGAAGGTGGCGGGCTGGCACGTGCTTAACCACGTGTTTGCAATCCGCCCAAGATTGGGCCGGGTGCGCACACGTCGGCGGTAGGGTGAGGCTGGCGGACAAGCGCGCCGGCAACAGATTGCGCGCGCACAAGCCTGTGCGCGCGAATGGTACGGCCGTTACCTCACGGCAAGACGCATATGCGCCCAAGAAGAGCTACCAGTTCCGCCTGGCGCCGTGTATCGGTCTTGGCGAACAGCGACGCCAGCTGCGACCTTATCGTGGTCCGGCTCAAGCGCCGCTTGCGGGCTATGTCCAAAGGGGCATCCCCCTGCGCCAAGCGCAGCGCAAGCTGCGTTTCGGCACTCGTCAGGCCAAACATTCTTTGCAGCGTCTGGGGATTTGGCCCGGACCTGTTTTCACGATCCAGCAGCGCCACGATACTTGTCGCGTCAGGCGTTGCTATGCCCTTCTCGTTCAATATCAGAGGCCTGTCGCCCATGCCGCGGATCACCACCCATGAAAGCGTGCCAGGAAGAAAATTGCCCGGCACGTTTGCGATCAGCCGTCTCAGAGCAACAGACACTTTGCCGGCCGTATCAGCTGCCTCGCCCTCGCGCTCCAGGGTGTTTTGAGCAGCTGAATTCCACTCCATGACCTTCCTGTCGCTGTTCAGGATCAGATAGCCACAACCGATGCGATCAAGCATTCTCACAACAGATGCAAGGCTGCTCTGCCGTGATTCGACAGCCACGCCGTCGAACCTTTGTGGTGCTTGATGCCAGGCGGAACTATGGCCACCCTGCGTTCTCAAGGCGGAAACGGGCTTTCCCCCGAAACTTCCATATTGGCGACCAAGAACTCCATCATCCTGCCTACCAACCAATGCCATTTTCTTACCTCCCGCAAAACGGCAACGCCTCCCAGTCAAAAGGAGGTGCCTTAAACATGTCAGTCAGGTCGCTTGGAGAGTTGCGGTCCGATCCGCCCCCGACATCGGACAAAATGCGCGCTACAATCCCGGGGAACAATCCTGCGGTCGGACTAGTCTGTACGCTTTTCGGCCTAATCTCGACGGACTAGTCAGAAGGTTATAGTCTGGCATATGCGTTTGCATTCGCTCAGTTTGCATCCGAACAGCTCAGGCAAGTTGCTAACCCACCTTGCCTCGATGTCGCTTCTGATCGCGACACTTGCGGTCGAGACAGCGCTGCCCGCCTCCATGGCATACGACGTCGGTTTTTTTGAGTTTATTCCCACCATTATTGCCATCTCATATCTCGAAGATCGCCTGATCGCCCTTGCGGCAACGTTTGTGATGGTGGCCGTCGGCTTGTTGGCGCGGGATATCCTGCACAATCCAATCGACGTGGACGTTTGGATTCGGGCCATTCTGCTGCTGGTTGCAGGGGGGATGATCGCCCTGACTTTCCACCGGCAGAGGCAAGACTACCGCACCCTTTTGCAGGTTGCCGAGGATAGACTCGTGGCCTTGGAGGCAACCGAAAACAGTTATCGCTGGGCATTCGAACGTGCCGCCATTGGCTTTGCCAACATGAGCGAGAACGGAGAGTTGCAACGGTCCAACAAACGTCTTTGTGAGATGACAGGGTATGCCGAGGAGGAGCTTTCTAGTTTGCCAGTCAGGACACTCATCCATCCTGAGGACAACCACACTTTGGCGGAAGCGTTGACTCGCCTCAAAGACACGACTTCGTTCGGCTCGGAGATCCGTCTCCTGAGAAAGGACGGCACGGTTTTGTGGACAAGATTGGCACTGTCTTTAGCCGTGCCAGCCGATGCTCTCCCTCAAAGCATCTTTGTAATGGTGGACGACATATCGGGAGAGCGAACCGCCCGCGAGGCACTCCGGGCTCAGAAGGAATGGTTGGACCTGGCGCTATCGTCCAGCCGGTTGGGAACATGGCGCATAGATTTCGAGAGCGGGTTCGTGAACGGCTCAGCCGCGTTCTGGGAAATGATGGGACTGGCACCCGCGCCGAGCCGTCCATTGCAGGAATTGGCCGCGGTCGTTCACCCGGCCGATTTGCCTAATCTGACGGCCCCGCGAGAGCTTGCATCAGGCGCCAACTATGACGCGGAGATCCGCATCAGGCGAGCTGGCGGGCATATCCGCTGGATTGCTCTTCGGGGACGGGACGAATTGCGCGATGGTCGTGCACAGCGAATAGGGGTCGCCGCGGATCTCACTGATCGGCGCATAACCATTCTGCTGCGGGCTGCGGCGAAGAAGCGAGAGCGGGCCATGCTTGAACAGCGCCATAGGCTCAACAATCTGTTTCCGGTGATCACGGCGCTTGTAAACATGGTTGGTGCCCCCGACAACGATATCGCCCGTTATAAGCAGACACTGATCGAAAAAATCGGCGCACTCCAGGCGACGCACCTGCTTCTTTCACGCGATGGCAGCCTGTCGGCTTCCCTGCGCGATCTCATCGTTCAGGAATTGCAGCCCTATATGGGTACGCACAACATTTCGTTCAGTGGACCAGAGGTTAAAATGGCTGAGGGTTCGGCTGAGAGCTTCGCAATGATCGTTCACGAGCTTACGACCAATTCCGTGAAGCATGGGGCTCTCGGCACTCCGGCAGGCCGCATCGAGGTCGTGTGGCAATTCGCAGCCCAGGAGCCCGGCGCCGACATAGTGTTTGAATGGTCGGAATCGGGAGAGCGCCGGGTCTCCACCTCGGCTCGGCGCGGTTTTGGGTCGTTGATCATTGGAGCCGACGGTGAGCCTATCGTGGGCCACTCTTCCAAGCTTGAGATGCTGGATCACGGACTGAAATATTCGGTCCGGCTGCCGCCAAAAGCAATCGGCGCTAGTTGATGTCTCTGGCGGCCCATGTCTTCAGCAACACCGCGGCTTCCGTCCGATTTCGTGCTCCAAGTTCGCGCAGGACGGCGGCAGCATGAATCTTCGTCGTCGCTTCTGCAATTTCAAGAGAGCGGGCAATCTCTTTGTTCGAGTAACCTTCGGCCATCAACCTGAGGACTTCCTTCTGTCTAGACGTAAGCCTGCCCAGATTGTTGGCGCTGATGGTTCTGTGGGGCATTTGCGTGGGAGCCCCGGATGGAAGGCGTACCGGCTCCTTCGACCTTTGTGAAAGAAGTGCCGGAACGTAAATACGGCCGGCCAGGATTTCGTTCACCGCCAGGACCACCTCCTCGTCCGTTTGGGACTTTACGATATAGCCATGAAGTCCAATCGAAAGGGCAGTCAGAATCTCGGCGCGTGAATCGGTCCCCGAGACAATTGCAAACCGTGTGTCGGGATGAGCCGGTAAGACGTCGCGAAGATCATCCTGACCGGACAGTCCCGGCATGTTCAGGTCGAGGATGGCGAGATCAACGGGCGCCTGATCTTCAAGCAGGCTTATGACGGTATCAAAACACGCCGCTTCGAATATTTCCAAGTCTGGAATGCCGGCCATCAATGCCAGCCGCAGCCCACGACGATACAAGCCGTGATCATCGGCGATGATAATACGATACATGAACCACCCACCTTTGGCAGCCCGCATGTGTCCCTAGCTGCCGAAACCTCCCTTTGGATGGACTGTACGGTGACCCAACATAGATCAGCCGCCCGCTGATCCCCCGTATGTCGACGCTCGCGCCGCCCATCCGCACATTTCAACCTGCTAATGTAGCTTACAATCGCACACATTTCAGGCCAGATAGCAAAGTGTTTTTTTCGTACGAACGGTAGCGATGCCCTTCCGAGAAGGTTGTTACCGGCGCGGACATGCGCACAGTAGGCTACAGCTCCCAGCTCTGATTGATCGCCCTGCCGCGCCCATGCCCTGCCAGCTGGAATATTGAAATCAAAACGCCGGGAAAAGTGCCATTCAAATGCACGACGACGCCCTCTCGGGCGCCACTTACCATCGCTGCACTCCGGAGAGGCGAAACCAACACTGGCGTACCTTCCGGCCGGTGGGGCTGGACCCATCACACCGCGACAGTCGTATCAATAGGAGGACGAGATGAAAGCGGTCATTCAGTGCGGTGGAATGGGAACACGCCTTCGGCCGTTCACATCCATTTTGCCCAAGCCTCTCATGCCGATCGGTGCTCGACCGGTTCTTGAATTGCTTTTGAAGTGGCTGCGACGGAACGGCATTCAGGAAGTCTACGTCACGACCGGCTATCTGGGGCATTTGATCCGCACCGTATGCGGAGACGGATCACAGTGGAATCTAAGGATACGCTATACCCAGGAGCTGGAACCTCTCGGCACCATTGGCCCGCTCTCCCTGATCAGGGAGGAACTGGACGAGCCGTTCATTGTTCTCAATGGAGACGTACTTACCGATCTCAGTCTCAGCCGGTTTGTGGCATCACACCGGACTCACACGGATCCAGTCACCATAGCCACCGCTTCCCGCGTCATCAAGATGGACTTCGGCGTCATCGACGAGATCGACAATACTGTTAAAGTATTCCGTGAAAAACCGACGCTATCTCATCTGGTAAGCATGGGTATATATTGCATGAATCCAGATGTTTTCCGCTTTATACCTGACGGCATCGCCTTCGGATTCGACGACCTCATGCTGCAGATGATGCAAAACGGCACGAATGTGCACGTCTACAAACATGACGGGCTTTGGCTGGATATCGGACGCGTTGAAGATTTCCAAAACGCACAAACCATTGCCTGGGAAGAGCAGTCCGCATCGATCGAGGTCTCGGCAGCGGCCGCTTGAGGGCTGAACGCTCGACCGCGCCAACATGAGGAGGTCGTAATGCTCTTGGTCAGCGCTCCTATTCTTGGCTTTCCGGAAAAGGCGGCCCTGGCCAAAGTTGTCGACAGTGGGTGGCTGACGATGGGGGACCAGGTACGAGCCTTTGAAGAGGCCTTCGCGGCCGTGCATGATGCGGTCGATTGCGTTGCCGTCAGTTCTTGCACCGCCGCCCTGCATCTCATTCTCCATGCACTCGGGATCGGGCCTGGAGACGAAGTGCTGGTTCCCTCGCTGACCTTCGTGGCGACCGCGAATGCAGTGCTCTACGTAGGAGCAACACCGGTATTCGTCGACATAGAGTCGGCCGAAGTGCCACTGATGTCCCTAAGCGACGCGGAAGCCAAGTGCACTGGACGCACCAAGGCTGTCATTCTCGTCCACTTTGCCGGCTACCTCGCCGACCGGGAAGAATGGCAGAGATTTGCCCGTGTGCGAGGACTGCATATCGTCGAAGATGCCGCGCATGCTCCCGGCCTTAAGGAGGTGGGGAGTTACGGTGCGGCCGCGGCCTTTAGCTTCTACGGCAACAAGAACATGACCACCGCGGAAGGTGGGGCCGTTATCGCCCGGGATGCACAGCTCCGTGAAGCGATCCGCCAGGCTCGCGGACATGGGATGACCAGTGGCACCCATCAGCGGCTGAACAGCCGCACGCCGCAATACGATGTGACGATGCTCGGTTTCAATTATCGCATGGATGAATTGCGCGCCGCTATTGGCTTGGTCCAGCTTCAGAACCTGCAGGAATGGAATGAAATCCGGCGCATATTGGTCGTCCTCTATCGACGTCTGATCGCAGACTATTGCTCAGCCGTAACAGTCCCGTTCGGCAAACCGCGGACCTCGGCGTACCACATCATGCCTGTCCTCCTGCCGCATGACGTCGACCGGCAAACGGTGATCGACCATCTGCGAACGAAGGGGATACAGACCACAATCCACTATACGCCCGTGCACCAGATGACGCTTTATCGCCAGATGTTCACTGAAATCCATCTGCCGAAGACCGAGGACTTCGCGCAGCGGGAATTGACGATTCCACTACACCCGCAAATTACGGCAAGTGCGATCGAGTCGGTGGTTGTTGCACTAGCCACCGCGATTGAAAGCAGCGGGCGTGCGGGAGCCGCGGCATGAACGCACTCGACGTGACGATGCATCGGCCCGCCGTAGCTGGAACCAGCCACGGAATTGCCAGACGCGCGATGGACATCATCCTCGCTGCAGCAGCGGGAATGGTACTCGCTCCACTGATGCTCCTGATTGCCGTTGCACTCTTTGTCGAAGGTGGTTGGCCGGTGTTTTTCGTACAGACGCGCCTGGGTGCCGGCGCAAAACCGTTTCGCATGTACAAGTTCCGCAAATTCAAGACAACAGCCGATCCTTTCGGCCTTGCGCTGACCATGAACGATGACAGCCGCATGACGCGGGTAGGCCGTTTTCTCGCGGCAACGAAACTTGATGAGTTGCCCCAACTGTGGAACGTTTTCACGGGGGACATGGCAATTGTCGGGCCGCGGCCGGAAAGCCTTGCCTTCGCCGATTGTTTCCGCGGCGGCAATGAAGCTGTCCTACAGTGGAAGCCCGGCCTGCTCGGCCCAACCCAGGTTCTCTTCCGTCACGAAGCCTGTTTTTACCCGCCCTCCCTTGATCCGCTCCTGTTTTATCGAGAGGTCCTGTTCCCGGCCAAGGCAACGATCGACCTCGCCTACTATCCGCGGCGCACGATTGCATCGGACCTCGTCTGGATAATGCGGGGCTTCAGGGCGGTTTTCGGCGTGTCCCTGCCTCCCGCGGCAAGTGGGTAGAGTTGGCAAGTGAGGAGAGTTTGGCATGAATGGATTGTTGTTCGTTCGCCAGTTTGACGGCTCACATGATCGAAGGAGTGCACGGTCGTGAACTATCACGGCAGGAAGGTCCTGGTCACGGGTGCGGATGGATTTATCGGATCCCACCTCACGGAAGGGCTGGTGCGCGAAGGTGCCGATGTCACGGCACTGGCCCTCTACAACTCGTTCGACAGCCATGGCTGGCTGGATGATTTGCCCGACCACGTTCGAAGCCAGTTGCAGTGCATTCGTGGAGACGTTCGTGACAGCGCCTTCATCAACCGGATCGTGCGCGGCCAGGCGGTGGTGTTTCATCTGGCTGCGCTGATTGCGATTCCCTATTCCTATGCGGCTGCCCAATCCTATGTGGAAACCAATGTTCTGGGTACCGTGAATGTCCTCGAAGCGGCACGCCACTGGGAAACCGAGCGCATTGTGCATACGTCCACGAGTGAGGTTTATGGCACCGCTCTGACCATGCCGATCCACGAATCCCACCCGTTGCAGGGACAGTCCCCCTACTCTGCATCCAAGATCGGGGCGGACATGATGGCGGCGTCCTATGCCAGGTCCTTCGATGTGCCGGTGGTCATCCTGCGACCGTTCAATACATACGGGCCGCGCCAGAGTGAGCGGGCCATCGTGCCGACCATCATAAGGCAGGCTCTGGACGAGAACTGTCCGGCGATCATGGTCGGCGATACCAGCCCTATCCGCGACCTTACCTTTGTGGAAGACACTGCGGCGGCATTTGTGGCGGCAGGGGCGGCCGAGCTTGAATTTGGCCATGCCTACAATGCCGGCAGCCAGCGCGCCGTCAGTGTCTCGGACGTTTTGGAGTTGGTGCTCGAGTTGAGTGGCACCAGGAAACCGGTCCGTCGCGACGAAAGCCGGATGCGGCCGCAGAACTCCGAGGTTCGCGTGTTGCTCGCCGATTCCTCGAACCTTGAAAGTAAAGTCGGATGGCGGGCGCATACAAGCCTGCGTGACGGTCTGGAAAGAACCATCGAGTGGTGGCGCTCGCGCCTTAGCGAAGGCCGCGTCCGACGCGAAATGAGCTATATGACATGACCTTTCCGCGGCTCATACCAGCCATGCTGTTGATGGCGGCTCTGCTGGCACTGCACACAGCCGGAAACCGGCCGAGCGGTGCGGCAGGAACGGAGCCGTCAATGGATCTGCCCGCTTACCTGAAACCTGTCACTGATCCGGCGACGGGGATCAGCTTCACTCGGATTACCCGGCCCGGAGCTCTTGGCAGCGGAATTGTCTGCGGCAAGATATATTGCAGTCATCGGTACTCGATCGCGCAAGCCTGGAATGCAGATCAGAGCCTCCTCGTCCTCATGAACGGCTGCAACGGCATGTGTTTCCTCGACGGGAAAACCTACCTCCCTTTGTTTCATCGCAACAAGTCGGGTGAGTGCGAATGGCGCCCTCGAAAGGCGGAGATGATGATCTGTGTCGACGGTCAAAAGATCTCGACCTGGGCTCCCCGCACCAATCGTGAGGACATAGTGTATGCCGCAACGAAATATCGGGATCTCGAATTCGGCCCGTCCAAGGGAAATCCTAGTCGTGACGGCAACCGCATTGCCGTACGCGCGACCCGCGATGATGGAGCTGCCGTCGTCTTCGCATACGACATCGACCGGCGTCTGAAATACCCGGACATCGATCTCGCCCAGGTTGCCGGAACGACCAGTTCCTGCACCATTTCTCCGCTTGGAGAGAACATCCTGTGTTTCCAAAACCTGGTCGACGGCACCGAGCAGCGAGCCATTTTTGCAGTCGACGGCACCCTGCGCCAGAGGTGGAAGGACCATCATCGGCCCGGCCATGGCGATTTGACTCTCGATGCGGATGGCAGCGAGATTTACGTCGGAACCAGCAAATCCGCTCCGGACGAATATCAGGTGATCAAGCGTCGGCTGTCCGATGGAAAGGTCACGTCGCTCACGAAGTACGGTGAGGCCGAGCATACGTCGCTGCGTGCTTTGGACAGGCCCGAATGGGCATTTATAAGTTACGGGGGCAATCCCGATGAGGTTCGGAGCCATCCAAACTGGGCGCCATACACGCGCGAAGTGATCGCGCTGCGTGTTGACGGCCGTCAGGAGGTACGACGCATCGTGCAGACGCGAAACGCTCCATTTGACTATTGGAGCGAGACACATGCCTCACCGTCCCCTGATGGGTCGCAAGTGATCTGGTCGAGCAATTGGGGGGTGCCTGGTGGGCCGGTCTACGAATTCGTCGCCCGTCTCGATTGGCCGCAGCAGCCGAGCTTGAATTAAAGGGAGATTGCCATCAATGGCCTTCGTTAGCCGAATTTTCTTTGCAGCGCTTGCCGGCTGCCTGGCCCTGGATATCGCAGCCGCGGCTGAAGCGCCGGGGGCCTACAAGCTTTCCCCCGGCGACACGGTGGAGATAGGAATTGCCTCCATAGCGGAACGAACGCAACGCGCGATCGTCCAGATGGATGGCTCGATCGCGCTGCCCGAGTTCGGGATGATCCCGGTTGGCGGGTTGACGCCGGCCGAATTGCAGACACGCATGGAAGCCGTGCTGCCAACCAAGATCGTCCACCAGCGCCTGCCTGACGGACGGGAGCAAATCATCGTCATCAAGCCGAGCGACGTCACGGCCGTGATCGCGGAGTACCGCCCGATCTATGTGACTGGCGATGTGCTGACACCAGGGCAGCAGACTTACCGGCCACTCATGACTGTCCGGCAGGCAATTGCGGTCGCCGGCGGTTTCAGCCTTCTGCGGTCGCGGGCAAGCCAAAGCGGACCTGATCCCGTTGATCTGCGACGCGACTACGAGTCGATCTGGGGGGATTACATCAGGGACTACTTTCATGGCGCCCGTATCCGCGCCGAACTTCAGAACCAGGCGGAATTTGACATGCAGCCGCCGCAAGGTTCGCCCCTGTCGAATGCATTGATATCGGCGGTCGCGCAGGCGGAAGCGGAGGGTCTCAGAATTTCGCTGAACAATTTTCAACAGGAGCAAAGCTATCTCGACAAGACCGCCAAGGATGCCGAGGCTCAGGTCGAGGTTCTGCTCAAGCGCGAGCAGACGGAAGCGGCCGCGGTGAAACAGGATGAGGACGATCTGGCGCGGGTCACCAAATCGTTCGAATCGGGCAACCTGACCAACAGCAGGCTCGCCGACGTCAGGCGTGCCGTGCTGATGTCGTCTAGCCGGGCGCTCGAGACCTCGGTCGAACTCATGAGAACGCGGCGCCAGCAGGAAGACTTCGTCAGGCAGCAGGAACGCAATGAAAATCAACGAAGGATCGGCCTCCTGAACGAGTTGAGGGATACCGACCTTCGCCTCGCCGAGACCACTGCAAGGCTCCACGCAGCCAGCCAGAAGCTTCAGCCATCAGGGGCGTCCGCTCTTCCACTGCCGGTCGCCGGCGAAACCTTCCAGGCGCGGATCACAATAACCGGCGGGGCCGGCGACGCGTCGAGAAGTCGACCGGTCGACCAGGACACGGAGGTCGCGCCTGGAGACACGATCGAGGTGAGGTTCAGCAGCCAACTGCAGAGCGCGGCGATCCAGTAGTTGCGCGGACATGAGCGAGCCGGAACCACGCGGTTGATGGCTCGCCTCACGGCATGGGACCGGGCGCCTGAGAAATCAACATGGGAAAATCAAGAAAGCGGGTTTGTCGTGATTGGTGAAATAGATGTCGCCAGCGCCTACAGCACCGGCCGCACCGACTTCATGGGACTGAAGTTGGTTGTCGCGCCCGGCGTGCTCGTCCCTCGCCCGGAGACGGAACTGCTCGGCAGCACCGCCCTCAATGTGCTTCGTGAACTTAATCGGCCGGTACCGCGTGTCGTGGACATGTGCTGCGGGGCAGGCAATCTCGCCTGCGCCATTGGATACAAGGTCCCCACCGCGCGCGTCTGGGCGAGCGATCTTACTGACAGCTGTGTCGAAACCACCTGCCGGAACGTCGCCCATCTTGGCCTGGCCGGACGCATTTCGGTGCTGCAGGGCGACCTGTTCAGTTCCTTCTCGGATCTGGAACTCGAAGGCACGATCGATCTGGTCGTCTGCAACCCGCCTTACATCTCGGAGAAGCGGCTCGAAAACGACCGCGCGCATCTGATGGAACTTGAACCGCGTGAGGCCTTCGCTGCCGGGCCTTACGGCCTGAGCATTCATATGCGGGTGATCAAGGAGGCGCAGCGTTTTCTGCGGCAAGGTGGCATGCTGCTTTTCGAGGTCGGGCTTGGCCAGGACCGGCAGGTCATGAGTTTGGTTGAGCGTTCCAAAGCCTATGAGAGCATTCGCGCGATTGCGAACAAAGCCGGTGAAGCCAGGGTGGTTTGTGCACGGGCCAAGGCGCCAGCGTGAGCCGCGCCATGGGTTTGCGCGCTCGGTTGGGACGACGCCCTTAAACCGTAGCCCGGCGATCAGTTTTCCTTGCTGACCACGTAACGTGCAATTCCCTGGATGGAATCGAAATTCTCAGGCAGAAGCTCACTGTCCTCGACAGTGATGCCGAATGTCTCCTCGACGAAGCCGATAACTTCAAGCACTCCAGTCGAGTCTATGATGCCCTGGTCGAGCAACGACGTTTCAATTTCCAGCGCACGCGGGTCGGCTACGTAGAAGTTTGACGCCAGAAAGGCGCGTATCTGATCGCTGTAGGTGTCAATTCTGTTGTTCGTGCTCAGCATTGAATTGGCCTCCGATCCAAATGATTTCCAGGTATCGCTTTATGACAGCGCTATTTTCTTGAGCTTGCCCGTGTCCGTCATCGGTAGACTGGACACAATTTGGATGGACTTCGGAATCATGAAGTTCTCCAACCGCTTCTGACATTCCATCCGCAGCTGCTTTTCGCCCATGATCGTTCCTTGCTCCATGACGACAAACGCTTTTACTGCTTGCCCCAGCAGGTCGTCGGGAACTCCAACGACCGCGGCTTCCCGTACTCCCGGAATTTCCATCAGCACGTTTTCGACTTCCCTAGGCGCCACCTTTTCTCCCCGCGATTTTATGATCTCATCGCTGCGACCGACAAAATAGAGGTAGCCTTCCTCGTCCATTCGGCAGTAGTCGCCGGTGTACAGAACCTGCTCGCCGGGCAAAGGGCCAGGCTTGAGCTTCCTCGCGGTAGCCTCCGGCTTACCCCAGTAGCCCTTCATGACCGTTGCCCCGCGAATGACCAACTGGCCGACGACATTGGGACCGACCTTTCGGTCATCCTCATCGACAATCCACATTTCGGTGTTCGGGATGGCGATCCCCACGCTCAACGGTTTTCGGGCAAGATCGTCCGGGGGAAGATAGGTGCAGCGTTTGCATTCGGTCAGGCCGTACATCGAATAGATGCGGGCGTCAGCAAACAGCTCCTGGAGCAGGCGAATGTGCTTGAGCGGCAGGGCCGCGGCCGTGTTCGTGACATACCTTATGCTTGCAAAATCATCTGCCTTCAGCGTCTTGAGATCCGACAGCGCGGCAAAGATGGTCGGCACGCCGGGAAAGCCTGTAACTCTCTCCCTTTCGATGATCGCAAGTATCTGTGCGGGGAAGGCAAACGAGCGCTCGAGGACCAACCGCGCCCCGGTACGGAATGCCATTATCATCTGATAGAGGCCGTAATCGAAGGCCAGGGGCAAGACATTGAGGATCACGTCGTCTTCGCCAAGCTCAAGGTACGAGGCGATAGACGTGCAGGCTGCCATCATGTTCCTGTGTGTCAGCATCACGCCTTTGGGTTCGCCGGTCGAGCCCGACGTGTAGATGATGGCTGCGAGATCGATATCGATGCGGCGGCGGGCCGGCGCTTTGCCGTGGCCGGCAGCCACCTCATCCCAGCGCATGGCATGCGGCAATCCCCGAAGCTCGGCGTCGTCCACCGGACCGGAGACGATGATCCGCCGCAGCGACGGACAGTTACGCGCCGGCTCGGCAAAGATCGGCTGCAAATGTTTGTCGGTGATCAATGCCGCCGGCAGGCAATCGTTGAGCAAATACCCCAGCTTGTCGCTCTTGGTGAGCGGATTGACGACGCACACAACGGCGCTCGCCTTGAGAACCGCCCAGAAGCTGACCACGGTCTCGACGGTGTTGTCGGCGAAGATCATGACGCGGTCACCGGGGGCGACCCCGGACGTGACGAGATGATGGGCGACCGCGTTGGAACGTGTCTCAAGCTCATCATAGGCGAGCCGGTGCCCGCCGCACACCAGCGCCACCTTGTCGCCGAGCCGGCCGGCCGAATGGCTGAGGTAGTCGTGCAGCAGAGGGACGGCGCCATGCATCATACCAGCACCTCTTCCCTGCGCAGGTGATCGACATCTATCCTGAGGTCGACCGCACGCCCGCTCGAAGGGCGGCTTGCGACAAACTGCTGATGGAGGAGCTGCGTCGACAGCACGCCGACCAACGCCATGTTGTCCGAGTTGGACAGATCCCCATCGCCGGTCTTGGCCCCGCATTTGCCCAGCAGGCGCGCGACCGAGTTCGGATCAAAGACATTCGCCGCGCGCAGGGCAGTCTCAGAGAGTGCTTCGCGGACATAGGCGGGTGCGCTACCGCCCATGAAGCAAAGTGCGTTGGGCGCCCGGTAGGGTTGCTTCTTGCGGGCCACGATTTCCGCGGGCACGATCGATTTCGCCACACGCTTCAGCACGTGTTTCTCATCCAGAATGCGCAGCTTGTAGTCGGCCGGAAGCGAATTCGCCAAGGCTACGAGCTTATCGTCCAGGAACGGGAAGCGCCCCTCGACGGAGTGGGCCATCAGCATCCTGTCTCCTTGCGAGGAGAGCAGGTAGCCCGACATCAGCGTCCTGATCTCAAGGTACTGGTCCTGCTCGAGAGGACCCCATCGTTGAAACTCTTCGGGCAGGCGGCCGAGCAGGTCCGCCACCGCGTTGTGGCGCGCCGTTTCGGCGTGCATGTCGGCCGAGAACAGCCGTTTGATGGCGCTGGTGGTGCGCCAGCGGGTATCATGCGCGAAGCCGGGCGCGCCAAATGCATGGATACCGTGTCCAAAGAACTGGCGCGCCATCGCCTGCTGCTTGACCGGCGAGCGGCTCAGATAAGGGTAGAGGCGTTCCAGCAGTCGCGCGCGTCGGGCAGAGGCGGGCTGCCGCCCCCAGAACCGGCGGACCTTGCCTTCCCGGAACAGGTCGTAGCCGGCGAACATCTCGTCGGCCCCTTCGCCGGTCAGCACGACCTTGATGCCATGTTCGCGCACCAGCCTCGAGAGAAGGAACAACGGCGCCGGCGCCGTCCTGAGAATCGGACGCTCGGCGTGAGAGATCACATCTGGGAAGATGTCGGCGATGTCACCGCGCGAAACCATCACCTCGTGGTGTTCGCCGCCGCTCGCACTTGCAACCAGCCGCTGGTAACGGGTTTCATCATATTCGGCGTCAGCAAAACGCAACGAGAAAGTCTGGAACGGCGCGCCGGCGAAGCGCCTCCCGAGCATGGCGACAAGTGAGCTGTCGAGCCCGCCGGAAAGGTAGCAGCCGACCGGCACATCCGCCTTCACCATCCTAAGCGCCGTCGCGGCCCGCAAGGCGCCGCGCACTTCGTCCACCGCATCCTCCAGCGAGCCCCTGAAGGTGCCGTGGGCCGGGTCCTCGTTCTCGGGATAGCAAGGTTTCCAGAAAGCCTGCTCACGAACGCTGCCATTGTCGTAGATGCGGACATGGCCGGGGGTAAGTTCCTGTACTCCCTGAAATACGCCTTGCGGCGGTACGACGGTCCACAGCGTGAAAGTCTGGTCGACCCCCGCCGGATCGAAGGCCCGCGGTATCGCCGGGTCGGCTGCGAAGATGGCCTTAACTTCGCTGGCGAAATGCAGGCGGCCAGCGTGTTCGCACAAATGCAGCGGGCAGATGCCGAACCGATCGCGCGACAGGACGAGGCGGCCTGTCAGCGAGTCCCAGATGGCGAGTGCCCACTGCCCGTTCAGCCGTTCGAACGCGCCCACGCCCCAGGCGCGGTAGGCATGCACGACGACCTCCGTATCGCTGCGGGTGCGGAAACGATGTCCCAGGGCTATGAGTTGGTCACGCAACTCGACGTAATTGAAGATCTCGCCGTTGAACACGATCCAGGTGGTATTGCCCGTGTCGGCGAGAGGCTGCTGTCCGGTCGAGAGATCGATGACCGACAGGCGGGTATGCGCCAGCCCCGCTCGCTTGTCGCGGTATAGGCCGCTTTCGTCCGGACCTCGATGGGAGAGCGCGGCCGCCATTCTCAGAAGCGCGGCTCGTGACGGAGGCTCCGCAGCCGCGTTCAGCGCCACAATTCCGGCGATGCCGCACATGGGTCAATCCCTGTCCATCGCAGCGGACAGCTGCGGCCGTGCGTGAAGGTAGCGTGCGGCGCGGCGTTTGCTGACGATATCCTTATAGACCTTCTCGACTTGTTCGGCCGTGAGGCTGGCGGCGGCGGCAACCACGCCGGCCGAAATTCCGTGATTCATGCCGTAGAGGCACAAATCCATCAGTTGATAGGGCAAGGCGAAGTAGAACTCCTCCTGGGTTTGCGCCATGGAAAACGTGTCCGTGGTCGGCGGCCTTGTTCGGACCTCCGTGTCAATCCCGAGATATTCCGCCAGCTGATAAACCTGGGTCTTGTAGAGATGGACGATAGGCATCACATCGGCGACGCCGTCGCCCTGCTTGACGAAGAAGCCCTGGTCGTATTCGAGCCGGTTTGGCGTGCCTGCCACTGCATAGTTGAGGCGGTCAGCGTGATAGTATTCAGTCATCTTGCGAACCCGCTGCTTGTAGTTGGTAGCAGCGACGATCTGCAGGTAAGCCGCCGGCGACAGACGCACGGTGTCGATCTTTCCGTCCGGATCCTCGACCGTAAGGCGCGTGATATTGAGGCCGCTGCTCTCCAGTACCGATGCCATGACCAGCTTGCATTTCCAGCCTTCGCCATATCCAGGGACGGCAGTTCGGATGGCCTCGATCTGTCGGGCGTAGGCGCCAATGCCTTCGAGCGCCGGCTCGATATCTTCAAGGATGGTCTCGATGCCAAGCTGCCCAGCGACGCTGCGGCCAAGCCTCAACGAGTCGCCTGACGAATCGCGCTCCGGCATGAACAGGCCCAGTACCTTGTCCTTTCCGAACGCCCGTGCGCACACCGTTGCGACGACCGAACTGTCGATGCCTCCGGAGAGCCCGACGACCACTCCGCGACGCCGTTGTGTGCCGAGAACCTGTTCGCGCAAAGTCTCGACGATGCGATCGATCTCCAGCCGGGCATCGAGCGCCAGCACATCGCTGCTGAATTCGCCTATCAGGTCGATGACACTGCCTCCTGTTTGCGTGACTCGATTGAAGAGTAGGTCTCGGTCACAGCGTTTTCGATGAGTGGGCGATTGACGGTCAGATGAGGCTCCACGACCATGTCGATGTGGGTGCCGGCGATCGGAATGACGTTCAGATGGACGAATGCCCGATCCCACCCGAGTGCAAGGGGCATTCCGGGCCGCGCGCAACGGAACAAGGTGCCGGTGATCGGCAGTATCGGCCTAGGTTCTGTCAGCCATTGGAAGAAGGCGCGCGCGCGCAGAACTTCCTGCAGTTCCAGTTTGGTTCTGAAGCTCGTCGGATTGAACTGACCCTCGGCATAGCGGTCGAGGAAGCCGGCAAGCCGGGATTCGCAGTGCATTTTGACCGCGACCTTGGCAAGCGCGCGGCACGCCACCCGACTAGCCGATATACGATTGGTTCGGATCCGGTGAAATGTCCGGGTAATGGTCTCCCAACGCTTGCTGCGCTCTCCAACCAGGCTGGTATCCAGAATGCCCGTGAACGCTACCGCTCGCCCTTGATCAAGCAGACGCGCGGCAACCTCAAAAGCGACCGCTCCTCCGAGCGAGTGGCCAAGCAGGCGAACACAGCCGGTCGGCTGCACGCGGTTGATATGATCAATTGCAGCTTCGACCATTGCGGCGACAGTGTTCTGACCTTGCAGGATCATGCCCAGGGCCGGATATCTGATGGGAGACACCCTGGCGACCTTGCTTATTGCTGATGCGAACGAAGCAAGGCTCGGACCATAGCCGACCGACCCGGGGAAAAGGAAAAGGAGCGGAGGCTCGTGTTTCCAGGCGGGCGCGTGCTCTCCGCCTCCTTGAGCGGAAATGACCGCTGCAACCATCTCATCGAAGCTCATTCCAACCGTGAAGGCTTCCAAACCGAGCTCTTGCCCGATCGCGCTTTCGATTTCCATCACGCAATGCAGCAGCTTCAGCGAATCTCCCCCCGCTTCATCCCAGCACCCCAGGGCGACCCGCGTTTTAAGGACCTTGGTCCAGGCACGCCGTACGATCTGATGAGCAGGAACTTCATTTCCCGCATGGGCGATTTGCGGTAGGGGCGTTGTTTCCCGCACCGAAAGGTCGATTGCAGCCAGCATTGCCATGTCGATCTTTCCGCTGGCCAGTCGCGGTATCTCGGCGCTTGCATGGAGCCGCAGCGGGCAAAGCGCCGGCGGCAATTTTGTCCTGGCAAGTTGGCGCAACTCGTCGCAAAAACTGGCTCCCGCCCCGCCGTGCGGGACGGCGAACGCAACCAGTTCATTCGCCGGGGTGACGATAACGAGGGCATCCTTCACCGACGGCGCGCCACGCAGAACCCGTTCGAGTTCGGCCGGCTCAACGCGCCGCCCATTGACCTTTATCTGGCGCCCTTTGCGACCGATGATCCGCAACAGGCCATCACTCCCAATTTGCACAAGATCGCCCGTTGCAAAGATACGAAGCGTCTGGTCGGCGGGATCTATTTCAAACGGAACAACTGCCCCGTTTTCCCAATATCCGAGTGCGACATACGGGCTTCTGATCAACAGTTCTCCGATCTTGCCGGGCTGAACCGCGTAACCCTCTTCATCGACAATTGCGAAGCTGATTCCCGGAAGCAGCCAACCGACGGGAGCTGAGGAATCGAATTCCGGCCAATCGTGCGGCAAGAACCACTGCGATCCAGTCGTTTCCGTCGATGAATAGCCGATCTGCACCAGGCAAGTTGGCGGGACAGCCTTGCGCACCAGGCGGATGTCGGCCGAGGACACCTTCTCGCCTCCAATTCGGGCAACCCTGAGTGAACCAAAGGCGTCCGCGGGCTCATCCGCCAGGAGAGCGCGAAGCAATGCCGGCACCAGATACGTGATCGTCACGCCTTCCGATTGCATGCGGCCGCGAACCGCGCGCAGGCCGACGGCTTCGACCTCCACAAGCTGCAACGTAGCACCCGTAAGAAGAGCAGCAAGGATTTCCCGGCAACCGGCGATGGTTGCCGGGCCGGTCAGGGGCAGGAAAACATCCTGCGCATTGATGTGGCAGGCGTCGACATATTGCTGCACTCGGCAAAGCAAGCTCCGCTGGCTGTTGACAATCCCCTTGGGGCGGCCCGTGCTGCCGGAGGTATAAAGCACGATTGCCGGTGCATCGACAGAAACGGTACGGTGTTCAGCTGGACGAAGCGTTGCCTGCAACGATTGCGCTATCTCGATCCGGGCAACGTGCTGGGGCAGATCAAGGCCGTGGATGCCTTTGTCGCCAATTATGGCGGAGAGCCTCGCGTCGGCGACGATTTCGTTGATGCGCGAGTCCGGATCTCGCACGTTAAGCGGTACTGACGGTCGACCGGATGCCATGCTGGCCAGCATCGCAACTGTGTACCAGACCGAGTTGGCCTGAAGTATTCCAACCGCATTTCCGTCGGGAACGACGGCTTCAATCCGGCTGGCCAAGGCCTCGACCGCCCGAAAAAGCTCGGAATAGGTCAGTCGGTTGGTGCCGTCGCTGGCGGCTAATTTTTCGGAATAATGCCCGGCGATTTCCCTCAGGTGATCAAAGACCGGAATGTCGACGAAGCCAGTTCCCATCCGTTGATGCAGACGTAGAACGGGCCCGCCCTCGTCAAGAGCATGATCGGGAACTTTTGACCATCGACAAGAGACCACCGCTTGGTAGTCAGTCTGCACCGTTCGAATCACCCTCGAAGATTCTAAATGCGCCAGAGACATAAGGGCCCCACGCTAGGATTGTTGCCGCTTATCGCCCCGCGGCATGATCTTTTCATCAATCATTCGGATGATGCGCCAGGCGGTCTTGATCGCTTGAATCGTTCGAAGTTGAGCATGCCAGCCTGCGCCCGCCCGGGCTGTGGGACTACCTTACCGAGATGTCGGGCTGTGCGCTGTTGTCCGCTTCGCCGGCGCCTGAAACGAAGCAATATGCGAATACTTCTCCTCCAAGCTCATCCGTGACACGAACCCAGTTGTTTTCCCATGTCCGCAGGGTTACCTGGCGTCCTGTCGATATAGTCGCCGCCGTGAACGGGCTGGACGCATTGACATTGCTCGCCGCAACTACGTCGTCCCCTTCCATTTGCTCTACCAGGTATGTTTGCATCACTGCTCCTGACTGCAGGGCATGGCCGGCTCAATTGCGTGTAGCTGGAGGCATGAACTCCCAACCGCAGGGAACGGATTTCGTTCCATGCAACAGGCAACACTACCGCCGGCAGTCAGCGTTCAGACTGCCCCTGGCAGGACCATGGCCTAGCCGCTGAATGACTTGGTCAGGACTGAGCTATGCTTTGGCGGAGGTAGACCCTCGCGCTGCGCCGCATACTTCTGGAACAGTGCAATCTTGTCGGGATAAGTAATCCGGATTTCGCTGTGACACCCCTCGCAGCGATATTTGGATGCAACCTGAAACCAGCGCCCGGGTTTCAGCAAAGCCAATCCGCAACGCGGGCATTTGAATGTCATTTCAAGAGGGCATAGATTCTGACACAGCGGCATTTCGCAGATTCCATAAGAGATATCTAATGTTAGGCAACGGCAGCCGGCCGGAATCGTTCCTAGACGCCGTTCTTTTCGTCAGGCCGATGACCAACCCGGACGCCAGGAGACCATTTCGTTATCCGCGATGCAGATTCACTGGCGCGGCCTGAACTCAAGCGCACCCCGATTTACTGGTGGCGTCGCGCCGTTGCAGCTGTTGACTTATGCCAGCAACTTGAAATCTGAACGAGCAAGCCCGGAGCGCCTCACTGCCTGGGCGCCGATCGAACGACCGTCAGAAAGGTTTTACGAGAACTTGTTCATCGCGTCCTCGTACCGAGCGTGATGGCCTCGGGGCGACGACGGGCCGCACGGTCGACGACACGACCTCTAATCAGGACGCTGAAACAACGCCGCGCGCCAGCATGTCGAACAGCACTGCCGCGATCAGTGAAACAAGAAGGACGAAAAGCGGCGTAACCAGGCGGCGATCCTTGAGCATCTCGCCTATATCGTTGTGCTCGGGAGCCGCGATCCAGACCGAATTTATGGATATGGAGGCGCTGTTGAAGCAACCGACGCATCCCTTGGCGAAATGCGTCGGTTCCAGAAGCTTATGCGTGGCGGATTTCCGTTCCCAGCACCTTCAGACATTCGCGGATGAACGCAGCAAGCGCCGTCCAACCTTTGGCCGAAACCATTGTCCCATCCACATAGGCCTCGGTCGGCGACAGGTCGATATAGGTGCCACCCGCCAGTGTCACCTCAGGCTCGCAGGCGCCGAGTGCTGCGACCTTCTTGCCACGCACCACGCCGTCGACAGCGATCAGGATCTGCACACCGTGGCAGATGGTAAAGATCGGCTTCTTGGCCTCGTGGAAATGGCGCACGATCGCCTGCACGCGCTTGTCGGTGCGGATGTATTCCGGGCCGCGGCCGCCCGCGCAGTAGACGGCATGATATTGATCGAGCTGCCTCTCGGCTTCCGAGAAAGTCTTGTTGATCAGCGCATAGTGGCCGAGCTTTTCGGTGTAGGTCTGGTCGCCCTCGAAGTCGTGCAGCGAGGTCTTGATCAGATCTCCGGCGTTCTTGTCTGGGCATACCACGTGGATGGTGTGACCGACGGCTTCCATCGCTTGCTGATAGACAAAGATTTCGTATTCTTCGGTGAACTCACCGGTCAGCATCAGTATCTTCTTGCCTGGCATGGCTCTTCCTCTCAGTGTTTGAGCTAGGCAGTGCGCGGACCGCGCCCTGCCTTTCGGTGAAATCGGATAGGGTTAGAATGGCGAGTCGGGGAAATAGTATTCCTTGGCGTTGGCCTGGGTGATCAACGGCGCGTCGAGCTTGACGGTGCCACGGACGGGTGCCTGGCCGATCAGGTTGGCGACGGTCATGTAGATCGCGGTCTTGATCATCGACGGCGGATATGGCGTCTCGACCGGCGTCATGGCGTCGCCGTCGATCACTTTCTTGACGATGTCCTTCATGCCGTTGCCACCGAGCGCCAGCTTGATATCGGTCCGGCCCGACTGCTTGACCGCCTCGAGCACGCCAAGCAGCATGTCGTCGTCATTGGCCCACACCGCATCGATATGCGGGTACTTGGCCAAATAGTCCTGCATCAGCTTGAAGGCTTCGTCGCTGTTCCAATGCGCGTACTGGACGTCGAGGACTTTCAGATCAGTGCCCTTGATCGTGTCCTGAAAACCCTTGATGCGCTCGTCGTCGATGACGGTCGGAATGCCGCGCAGCACAACGACGTCGCCCTTGCCGCCGAGCTTGTCGATCATGAACTTGGCTGTGTTGGTGCCAACCGCGATATTGTCGCCGGCGAGGTAAAGATCCTGGACGGAGGCGTCTGTCAGACCGCGATCGACGACGGTGATGAACGTGCCCATGTCCTTGATAGCCTTGACCGGCGGAGTCAGCTCTTCCGAGCTGTAAGGCAGGATCACCAAAGCGTCCAACTTGCGGCTGGCCGACAGGTCCTCAAGCGCGCTGACCTGCTCCGCCGCGGACGGCGACGTCTTCACGACCACTTCGACGTTCGGGAACGCGGCGTTGATTTCCTTGGCCGCCGCCTGTGCGTGATAGACGATGCCCGCCGTCCAACCGTGGTCGGCTGCCGGTATCGACACCGCGATGACCTTCTTGTCTTGCGCCATGGCCTGACCGGCCAGCAGCAGCGCGCCAAGTACCGCCGCCGCAATCCATTTTCTACTGAACATTGTCTTCTCCCTTGGACCTACAAGAACGTTGATCCGCGTGGTCCGGACGCGGCGCTATTTCGAATTCGAAAACCGCTGAATGAGCATGGCGATGATGATGATGACGCCCTGAACAGCGGCAACGAGGTATTCGGAGACGAAGTCCGACATCACCATGAGGTTGGCGATGAGCTCCAGGATGACGGCGCCGGCGACTGTTCCCCACACATGGCCCTTGCCGCCGCGCAGCGCGGTGCCGCCGATCACCACGGCTGTGATGACCTGCAGTTCCCAAAGCTGTCCGGTCGTCGGCGTTGCAGCGCCCAGGCGCGGCACGTAGCAGATCGCGGCAATGGCCACGCAGGCACCCTGGACGATATAGGCCACGGTCCGTGTCCTGATCACCGAGATGCCGGAATAACGGGCGACATCCTCATTGGCGCCGACCGCCGCGCATTTGCGGCCGTATTTCATCTTGTACAGGATGAAGGATGCGACCGCGGCGACGGCGACGGATATGAGGATAGGAACCGGGATGCCGGCAACCGTGCCGAAATAGACAGGCCGGTAGGCCTCGCGCAGCGATCGGTCGATCGGTATCGTGCCGCCGTCGGTCAGATAGGTTATCAGCGCCCGGAAAATCCCCATCGTGCCCAGCGTGGCGATAAACGGTTCGATCCTGCCGACCGTGACGATGAGGCCGTTGGCAAGCCCGCACAGCAGGCCGACCAGGATCGCCACCGCCATGCCGGCGGGAATAGCCCAGATACCGGCATGCGGCGCCGCCGTGTTCATGAACATGATGGTGATGCCGGTGATGAAGGCGGCCATCGAGCCGACGGAAAGATCGAGCCCGCCGGACGAGATCACAAATGTCGCGCCGACCGCGATAATGGCGATGAAGGCGCTGCGGGTGATGACGTTGGCGAGATTGGTGGCGGACAGGAAATCGGGGTTGATGAGGTAACCCACGACCAGGAGGACCGCCAGCGCAAGGAAGGGCCCGATGTCGGTCCAACTGACATTGAGATCCAGGGGGCGACGCCTGGGTGCGGATTCGGTCATGACAGCCATTCTGTGCCTCCCTTGGCTTTTGGCCCTGGCTTGGGGCCACTGGTCGCCAGTACCGCCACGTTGCTTTCGGTCATTTCGGCGCCGCTGACCTCGCCGGTGATGCGCCCTTCCCGCATCACCAGGATGCGGTCGCAGATGCCGATCAGTTCCTGCATCTCCGAAGAGATGACGATGCAGGCCTTGCCCTTGGCCACAAGCTCCTGGATGAAGGCATAGATCTGCGCCTTGTTGGCGATGTCGATGCCACGCGTGGGCTCGTCGATAATGACCACCGAAGGATCGGTCAGCAGCACCTTCGCCAGCAGCAGCTTCTGCTGATTGCCCCCGGAAAGCTGGCCCGCTTTGGCGCCGAGGCTCTTCAGCCTGATGTCATATGCCTCCACGGCCTGTTCCAAGGCCTCCGCTTCGCGGCGCCGACCCATCGAGAGGCCCCGATGGAACACACCGAGCGCCGACAGCGTCAGGTTAGGCGCCAGGCGCTCCTGCAGCAGCAGTCCCTTGCCCTTGCGATCCTCGGTCAGGTAACCGACGCCGGCGTCGATCGCCGCGCGCGGCGATTGGAAATGGATCGACTTGCCCTCAAGTTCGACCTTGGCGGCCGCCGGGCGCAGGCCGATAATGCCCTCGAAGAGTTCGGTTCGACCTGCGCCGACCATGCCGGCGAACCCGAGGATCTCGCCTTTGTGGACCGTGAACGACACGTCCTCCGCATAGCCGGGAACGGAGGCGTTCCTCACGCTCAGCATCGGTACATCCGAAGGCGCTGCGGTCCTTTCAGGATAGAGTGCGGCCAGTTCGCGACCGACCATCAACCGCGCCATATCCATCTGGCTCAGCGTCTTGCCGGGATAGGTGCCGACCATCTTGCCGTCGCGCAGAACGGTCACTTTGTCGGCGACCCGTTGCACCTCGTCCAACCGGTGGCTGATATACAGCACGGCGGTGCCGTGAGCCTTCAGTCGCAGGACGATCTCCAGAAGGCGCTCGACCTCGCCACCGGTCAGAACGGCGGTCGGCTCGTCGAAGATAACCAATTTATAGTCGTCAAGCAGAGCACGAGCGATCTGCACCATCTGCCGGTCTGCCAGCGAGACGTCTCGCACCAGTGCCCTTGGCGAGACCGCGCAGCTGATCTGCGCCAGTTTGTCGGCCGCCAGCCGGCGCATGGTGCGGTCATCCACGACAAGGCCACGCGAAAGCTCTCGCCCGAGAAACAAATTGTCGGTGACCGTGAGCCCCTCTGCGAGCAGGATCTCCTGATGGACCAAGGCGATACCGGCATCCTGTGCCTGGCTGGGCTTGGCAAATTTCACCGCGTGTCCGTTCATCGACAATGTGCCATGGCTTGGCTCGACATAGCCGGACAGCAGCCGCATCAACGTCGACTTGCCGGCACCGTTCTCGCCAATGATGGCGTGGACCTCACCGGGCAGGATGTCCAAAGTGACGTCCGACAACACCGTCACCGGGCCGTATTGCTTGGACAATTGCTGGGCGCGCAGCACCGGTTCGAGCGAACCATGCGCATTGCTGGACAACGTGCTCCCGCCCTCCCCGGCGATATTAGCGGCAATGGACATCCGTTCCGACCTCAATCGAATGCCGGGAGCAGGCGATCGCGCGAGTGCTCTATATGGATGCGCATCGCCTTTGCGGCGGCATCGGGATCGGCAGAGCCGAACGCGGCAAGAATCGCCTCATGTTCGTCAAGTGCCTCCTCGGTCACACGTGCATGAAACATAAGGCGGAAGATGTGGAAGTGCGTGTGCTGGTGGCCCAACGTCTCTCGGATGAGTTCGTTTTGAGAAAACTCCAAGATCTTGTCGTGGAAGATCGCATCCTGCCTGGCGAAGTTCGAATAGCGTACGCGATCATCCTTGCCTTCGCGGCGTGACATCACGCCGGCGGCTTCGAGCAACACATTGAACTTGGCCTCGTCCATCATAACGGCGGCCTTTGCGGCGCCATGCGGTTCGAGCAGCAGACGCATTTCGTACAATTCGTCGAAACGGCGCCGGGTGATCTGGGGCGCGGCACGATAGCCGATCAAATGCGTCTTGAGGACGAGGCCTTCGCCTTCGAGCCGGCCAAGGGCTTCGCGGATCGGCGTGTGCGAGACGTTGAATTCCTTGACCAGGCTGTCGACTGTAATACGTGAGCCTGGCGGGATTTTCAGCGCCATCAACTGCGCGAAGATGGCTTCATAGACATCTTCGACGAGACTGTTGGCGCGCTGGATGCGACCAGCTCCAATGGTGGCGTCGCTTGGGTCGGGTAAGTTTGCGGTCTGCATATTTTGCCTCTTGACAGTGAGGACTGCTAACACGATGGTTCCGTCGATGCAATCCTATATCCTATACGATTTCAAAGCGGATATGTTTTAGGGGCAAGAGACACGGTCTTAGACCGTCCGATCCCAAGCCCAGTTCAATGCCTCCGTTTACAGTCAGCCGCCGTCAAAGGACCGATCATGACCCTCTTCGCCGCCCTGCGGTTGCCGCGTGAAATCCTGTTCGGGAAAGGGCAGCGCCATGTGCTGCCGACGGTCGCCGCCCGGTTCGGCCAACGTGCGCTGGTCTGCACCGATGAGCGTTTCGCGGGCACAACGGTATTCGTCGACATCATCAAGTCCCTTCAATCAGCCTCGATCGAAGTCCTTGTGCATGACCGCGTTCTGCCCGACGTGCCACGCGACACGGTCGGCATCTGTGTCGAGGAAGCCAAGGGGTTCAGGCCGGACATGGTGATCGGCATCGGCGGCGGCAGCTGTCTCGATTTCGCCAAATGCGCCACGCTGCTTCTCAGCCATGGCGGCAAGCTCCAGGACTATTACGGGGAGTTCAAGGTGCCGGGTCCGACACTGCCGCTGATCGCCGTACCCACCACGGCCGGCACCGGCTCCGAGGTGACGCCGGTCGCGGTGATTTCCGACCCGGACCGGACGCTCAAGGTCGGCATATCGAGCCCTCACCTTATCGCTGCAGTCGCCCTGTGCGACCCCGAACTGACAATGACCTGCCCCCCTGGCCTGACCGCGATCGCCGGCGCTGACGCTTTGACCCATGCGATCGAGGCCTTCACCGCCATGCGGCGCGGTGAAGACCCCAATCTGCCGCAACAGCATGTCTTCATCGGCAAGACTGCCCTGACCGACCATTTCGCGTTGCTCGCGATAAAGCTGCTTGGCCGGAGTCTGGAGAAAGCCTGCAGCGACGGCACCGATGTCGACGCGCGTGCCGATGTCATGATGGGCGCTCTGGCAGCGGGCTGCGCATTCGGCACCGCCGGAACGGCGGCGGCGCATGCCGTGCAATATCCGGCAGGCGCCCTCACCCACACCGCCCATGGTTTGGGCGTGGCGACAATGATGCCTTACGTAATGACCTATAACAGCCGCGTCGCCGCTGACGAGATGGCAGAGATCGGCGCGGCACTTGGCTTGGAAACGAAGGCGAGAACCACCGCCCAGATGGCAGCCGCCACAATCGAGGAGATCAGGCGATTGTTCGCGGCGATCGGCATTACGCCAACACTGGCGGATCTAGGCCTCCCCGCCGACAAGCTTGACTGGACCGCCGAGCAAGCGCTCGGCATCGACCGCCTGATCAAGAACAATCCGCGTGCCTTCGATCTCGGCACGATGCGACGCCTCGTCCAGGCTGCCCATGACGGCGACATCGCCGCCTGTGTTATGTGAAGAACGGAACAAAGCGATGAATTTGAACGCTCAGCAGCTCGACCAGGATGGCTATGACGTGCGCGGTTTTTCGCACGGACTCTACATCGACGGCACTTGGCGACCGTCCTCCGACGGTCGGCTCATCGATGTCGTCGATCCCTCCTCCGGGGCGGTGATCGCGGCGGTTCCCGATGCGACAGTCGAGGACGCCACCGCCGCCGTCGAAGCCGCGGCCAAGGCGGCCAAAGGATGGCGGGAGACGGCGCCGCGCAAACGCTCGGAAATCCTTCGGCGCTGTTTTGAGCTCATGGTCGAACGCTCCGAAACGCTTGCCATGCTGATCTCGCTGGAGAACGGCAAGGCGCTGCGCGACGCGCGCGGCGAGGTAGCCTATGCAGCCGAGTTCTTCCGTTGGAATGCTGAGGAAGCGGTCCGCATCACCGGCGAGTTCGGCACCGCGCCCTCCGGCAGCAATCGCATCGTGGTCGATTATGAGCCGATCGGAATTTGCGTGCTGATCACACCATGGAATTTTCCGGCCGCGATGGCGACCCGCAAGATCGCGCCGGCGCTGGCGGCAGGCTGCACTGTCGTCCTGAAGCCGGCCAGTGAAACACCGCTGACGGCCTATGCGCTGGCAGCACTCTACAGCGAAGCCGGCGTGCCTGCCGGTGTCGTCAACGTGCTGACTACGACCAGTCCCGGGCCGCTGACTTCGGCCATGCTCGCCGATCCACGCGTCAGGAAGCTGTCCTTCACGGGGTCGACGGGTGTCGGCCGAACCTTGCTCAGCGAGGCTTCAAAGCATGTCATTTCCTGTTCGATGGAACTCGGCGGCAATGCCCCGTTTGTCGTCTTCGACGATGCCGATCTCGACGCCGCCCTCGACGGCGCGATGATCGCCAAGATGCGCAACGCCGGCGAGGCCTGCACCGCCGCCAATCGCCTCTATGTGCAATCGGGAATCCATGATGCTTTTGCCGACGGGCTCCGCAAGCGCATGGCGGCACTTAAGGTGGGAGCAGGCCCGAATGCAGACACAGAATGCGGGCCGATGATCACCAGAAAGGCTGTCGACAAGATCGACCGCCTGGTCAAGGACGCCGTGGGCCGGGGAGCCAAGGTGCTTTGCGGCGGGGCGATTTCGGAGGAAGAAGGATTCTTCTATCCGCCCACAGTGCTGTCCGATGTGCCGCCCGATGCGGAGATGGCGCACGAGGAGATTTTCGGCCCGGTGGCACCCATCACACGCTTCGACACCGAGGCCGAGGCGATCGCACATGCTAACAACACGGAATATGGCCTGGCCGCTTATATATACACACGCGATGTTGGACGGGGCATGCGGGTGGCGTCGGGGATCGAGGCCGGCATGATCGGTCTCAACCGGGGACTGATGTCGGATCCGGCCGCACCATTCGGAGGCGTCAAGCAGAGTGGCCTTGGCCGCGAAGGCGGCCAGCACCACGGCATCGCCGAGTTCATGGAGGCTAAATATATTGCCGTCACCTTCTGAACCGGCAGTCATGTCAAAAGACCCTTTCCGCACCCGCGACCATGTGGCCGATTTTGACGATATCGTGGCCGACATAGTGACTCGCAGCGCGGAAACCCGGGCGAACCTGCCGATGTCGGCTGATATCGCCTATGGCGAGGGCGAGGCCGAGAGGTTGGACCTGTTCTTTCCGCCCGGCGCGCGCAGGGATCTTCCCGTGCACATCTTCATCCATGGCGGCTACTGGCGCATGTTCTCCAGGAGCGACTATTCTTATGTAGCAAACACAGTCACCAAAGCTGGGGCGATCGCGGTCATCGTCGACTATGCGCTGATGCCCGAGTTCAGGATGGCGGCAATCGTCGGCCAGGTCCGGCGTGCCAAACAATGGGTGCTGGACCATATCGTCGACCATGGCGGCGACCCTGCCCGGCTAAGCGTAAGTGGTCATTCGGCGGGTGCGCACCTGGCCACATTCCTGTTTGAAAAGACGCCAATGCCATCACGCATACGTGCGGCGCTGCTGCTAGGCGGCCTTTACGACCTCAAGCCCCTTCAGACGTCCTTCCTCCAGCCGCTAATCGGAATCACCGATGAGGAGGCAGCTGTCTTCACCCCAATGACGCGGTGGCATGACCCGGAGACGGCAGCGACCATTCTCGTCGGAGATCAGGAAACGTCACCTTTTCACCAGCAGGCCGCCGACTTCAGAAAGCGCTTGCGCGCGCAGGGGCACCTTGTCTGCGACCTCCGCCTGAATGACCGAAACCACATGAACAGCGTGCGTGATCTGGGCATCAGCGGCACACAATCTGGCGATTGCCTGATGGCGATGATCGAGGGAAACGGCCTATAGGACGGAAGCTGGGGAAAGCAGAGCCGCTTGACTGCCGGGCCAGACACTCCCGTCACTCAAGAAAGTACCGTCACGGGATCGCGGCACGCTACCGGCATCGGGCTGAGCTTTGCGGCAGGTGAAATCCGGCAGAGGACACAACCGACGATTCCTCATCCTCTTTCTCCACACTGCATGCGAGTGGTGCCGATCGACCATCGCGACGCCCACCGCTCCGTCGGCATCATCACCGCGCGGGGCTATGTGCACCAGTCCTTCTCCGAACAGCTGATGAACCTCATCCGCACCAATTTGCGAACTGGCAAACTGAGCATCGCGCCTTCGGACAGGCACCTTGCACGAGCGCCGAGAATGGTGCGGGACGCCGTCATGGCAGCCCAGCCTCACCTGAATATCAGCGCACCCTCAATCGGTCTGGATCCAGATCGATTTGGTCTCCAGATATTCATGCAGATGTTCGATGCCGCCCTCGCGGCCGTAGCCGGACATCTTCATGCCGCCGAATGGCACCGCCGGGTCGATGGCGTGGTACATGTTGACCCACACCGAACCGGCCTTGATGCGGCGGGCGAGCTTGTGGGCGGTGCCCAGATGGGTGGTGAAAATGCCGGCTGCCAGGCCATAGGGCGTCGCATTGGCCCGTGCCACGGCTTCGTCGAGCGTGTCGAACGGCATCGCCGAAATCACCGGACCGAAGATTTCTTCACGCGCGATGGTCATCTTGTCCGACACCGCGCCGAAGACGGTCGGTGCGATGAAATTGCCGCCGTCGTAGGGCTCGCCGGTCAGTCGCGACCCGCCCGCTATCAGTTCCGCGCCTTCGTCGCGGCCGGCCTTGATATAGCCCACCACCTTGCCGGCCTGCCTGGCATTGATGAGCGGCCCGATTTCGGTTTCCGCCTCGATGCCGTGGCCGATGCGAAGCCTGCCGGCAAACTCGGCGACCCGGCGCACGAATTCGTCATGGATTTCGCGCGCCACGAACAGCCGCGATCCGGCGATGCAGATCTGGCCCGAATGCACGAACACCGCCATCGCAGCGACAGGAACCGCCTTGTCGATGTCGGCATCCCGGCAGACGATGATCGGCGATTTGCCGCCGAGTTCCAGGGAAACGCGCTTGAGGTTGGTCACGCCCGCCCGCGCGATGGCCTGGCCGGTCAGCGTCGAGCCGGTGAAGACGATCTTGTTGACGCCGGGATGTTCAGCGAGCCGCGCACCGGCCTCCGCCCCGGTGCCGGTGACGACGTTGACGACGCCGTCGGGAACGCCGGCTTCCTGCATCAGCCTGGCGATCAGCAGCGGCGTCAACGAGGCATCCTCCGAGGGCTTCAGCACGATCGTGCAGCCGGTGGCGAGCGCCGGCGCGATCTTCCAGATCGAAGCGGCGGTCGGAGCGTTCCAGGGGATGATCGCGCCGACAACGCCCACCGGCTCGCGCCTTGTGAAGCTGACGATCTCGCCGGGGATCGAATTGTCTATGGATTCGCCATGCAGCGCGGTCGCCATGCCCGCATAGAAGCGCAGCATGCCGATGACGCGCCGCCGGTTGGCGAGCGTGCGCGTGATCGGCAGTCCCATGTCGAGAGTGTCGGAAACGCTGAGCTCTTCCCAATGGGTCTCGAAGAGATCGGCGATGCGCAGAAGCACGCACTGCCGCTCATAGGGCGAGAATTTTGACCATGGCCCTTCGAAAGCCGTGCGCGCAGCGGCCACCGCCGCATCGACGTCGGCCGCCGAGCCACGCGGCACGGTGGCCAGCACTTCGCCAGTCGCTGGGTTGAACGCCCGCATCTCCTGGCCGGACTGTGCCGGAATCCACTTGCCGCCGACGAACATCGGCCGGAATTCGCCATGGTAGAGCGCCGTGGCCTTCGCCCGCGGGTCGAAATTCAGCGTCATC
The DNA here is from genome assembly GCF_040318635.1 of Mesorhizobium sp. M1066. Lineage (NCBI taxonomy): Bacteria > Pseudomonadati > Pseudomonadota > Alphaproteobacteria > Hyphomicrobiales > Phyllobacteriaceae > Mesorhizobium > Mesorhizobium sp. M1066. The sequence continues at coordinate 41,714 of NZ_JAMYMR010000025.1, read as the reverse complement.
CCTTCCTCCTCACAATCCGTGGCGACTATGCCTCCCACGCCGGTCGACCTCAAACAAGGAAAGCTAAAAGGGCGTTCAGATAATCGGACTGTGCAATGTACCCGACTTCCCCGATGGTGGCGTCAATGGAGGAACAGATATGAGACTTGCTGGCAAGGTCGCCATCGTCGCTGGCGGCGGTTCGGGATTTGGCGAAGGCATCGTCAGGAAATTCGTCACCGAAGGTGCGCGGGCCGTGTTGATGGACCGGGATGAGGCCGCCGCGGCCCGCGTTGCTGCCGAAATCGGCGAAATGAGCGGCCAATCACTGGCGACCTCTCGACACTCGCAAGCTCGAAGCGGCGGCAGACCTGGCCCGCTCGGCCTTTGGCGGTCTCGACATACTGGTCAACAATGCCGGCGTGGCCCAGCCGCCCTGGCGCTCGAGACGATGGACGAAGAGATGTTCGACCGGATCGCCAACGGCGGCGTCTCGCCTCGCCCGAATTTGACTTGGTGCAATGCTTCAAGGGCTGGGCGATTGCCGCCACCCGGGCCATGGCCGTGGAACTCGCACCGTTCGGCATCCGCGTCGTCGCCACCATTCCAAGCCTGTGCCATAGCGCCTGCCTGACGGCAGGCGGTTAGCCGCCGCCGCCCATGGTCACGGACATGAAGGCCCGGAAGGCCGCCGCTGCCGGTTCGATTGATCTGTCACGCGACCAGGCCAGGCCGACATCCATAGTGGGGATGGGCTCGACAAGCCCGCGCACTTCGATGCGCTGCCCCTCCAAGGACCAGGGGCGGTAAACCATGTCGGACAGGACAGTGACCCCCATGCCGGCAGCCACGAGCGACCGCACGGCCTCGACCGAACTGGTGGTAAGGACGGCGCGGAGCGAAAGCCCCGCGGCATCCCAGTAACGGGCGGCCGTCGTACGTGCCTCGTCAACCGTCAGCATGACATAATCTTCCGCCGCCACATCGGTGAGGCTGATTTCCTGTCGCGCGAGCAGGTGATGATCAGCCGAAAGCCAGAGCCGGCGGTTCGACCGCATCAAGACCTCCTGCGCCAACTCCTTGGTGTGCTCCAGGTTCGACACCAGCATCACGGCCATGTCGATGTCCCCGCACATCAACCCGCTTTCGAGAGCGTCTCGGGGCAGTTCCAGCACCTCGACCTCGATCTCGGGATAGGTCTTTCGAAACCGGGCGTAGTGGCGCGACATGTAGTAGCCGACGACCGTGTAGGTCATGCCCAGCCGCAGCTTGCCCGCCAGGCCTTTCCTATCGCGCAACGGGCTTCGGACGGCGGCAGCGACGGCCCCGGTGATAACCCGCGCATGTTCAAGAAACCGCGCGCCCTCCATCGTCAATCTTACGCCAGCGTGGTTACGCTCCAAAAGCCGTACGCCCAGGTCAGCCTCAAGCGTCTTTATCGCCGCAGTGACCGCCGATTGCGAGATGTTGAGTTCCACCGCAGCATGACTGACCTGTCCGCTCTCGGCGGTCGCGATAAAATAATCAAGCTGTTTCAAGGTGATGGTCATGGTGCGCTCCGGCCCAGAACCATTATCTGTTTTTTTTATATGACAATCAATAAACTACTATTTCACAAACGCCTTCGCATGCGCAAAAAATGCTGCAACGCCGCAAAGACGGCAGCTTCGAGGGGTAACAATGCGATGGCGGTGACGCTAAACTGCGACATGGGCGAAAGCTTTGGCCTCTACAAGGTTGGCGATGATATAGGCATGATGCCCATCATCGACGTTGCCAATGTCGCCTGTGGTTTCCACGCTTCTGATCCGGATCACATGCACGCCGCCGTCCGCAGCGCCAAGGCGAGTGGCGTCAAGATCGGCGCCCATCCAGGCTTGCCCGACATTCAGGGTTTCGGCCGGCGCGAGATGCGGATGACCCGCGAAGAAGTCAGGAACACCATCATTTACCAGGTGGGAGCGCTTGCCGGCTTCCTCAAGGCCGAAGGTGTGGAACTCCACCACATCAAGCCGCATGGCAGCCTTTACTTCATGGCCATGCAGCAGGAGGCAATCGCCCATGGCGTGTGTGACGCCGCAGAGGTTTTCGGCGTACCCCTCTTCGGCATGACGGGCACCCTGCATGAGAAGATCTATCAAGAGCGCGGTATCCCATTCGTCGCCGAGTTCTATGCCGATCTCGACTACGATGCCTCCGGCAAGCTGATCTTGACACGCGTTCATGACGCCAAGGATCCCGCAGAGATGGCCGAGCGGTGCGTACGCGCCATCAGGGAGGGCGAGGGCACGGCAGAGGACGGCAGTTTCTTCCCCGTACGCTGCGAAACCATCTGCGTGCATTCCGATACGCCGAACGCCATCGAAATAGCCAGAGCCGTGCGCACCGCAATCGCCCCCTGGCACTGAACTCGACCGAACCCGCCCGCGCGGGCGGTTCCAAATTAGTCTGTCCGCAGTTTTCCGGAGCTTTTTATGGCCCAGATTCTTTCGCCTCTTCCCGGCACTTTTTATCGGAGCGCTTCGCCAGACCAGCCGCCCTACAAGGCGGATGGGGACGCGGTTTCCGCCGGAGACGTAATCGGTCTCATCGAAGTGATGAAGTCGTTCCACGAAGTGAGGGCCGAGACGGCCGGTACGAACATCCGCTTCATTGCCGACAATGAAGACCCCATCATGGCCGGCGCACCTATTGCGGATCTCGACTGATGCTGAAAAAGCTTCTGGTTGCCAACCGGGGCGAGATAGCGGTCAGGATCATCCGGGCCGCGCAAGATTTGGGGATCACCACCGTGGCGGTGTATTCGGCCGCAGACGCCGAGTCGCTCCACGTCCAGCTTGCGGACGAAGCGGTCAACATCGGCCCACCAGCGGCAAAGAAGTCCTATCTCAATGTCGAAGCAATTCTGAAGGCTGCCCGCGACACCGGTTGCGACAGCGTTCATCCAGGCTATGGATTCCTTGCCGAGAATGCCGCGTTTTCCGACGCGGTCACAGGCGCTGGATTGGTCTTCGTCGGCCCGTCGGGAGATGCGATCCGGATGATGGGAGACAAGGTCTCGGCGCGATCCGCCGCAGCCGCTGCAGGTGTCCCTGTGGTGCCTGGCTCGGCTGGCCGGGTCGAGGGCCTCAAGGCTGGCCACGAGGTGCTGACCGCAACCGGTTTTCCGGTGATGATCAAGGCGGCGGCAGGCGGCGGCGGGCGGGGCATCCGCATCGCCAACTCGCTCGCCGAGTTCGAGCAAGCCTTTCCTCAAGCCGAAGCAGAAGCCCTCGCCGCCTTTGGCGACGGTGGCCTCTACATGGAAAAGGTGATCGGCAAGGCCCGCCATATCGAGGTGCAGGTGCTGGCGGACGGAAGCGATGCCATCCACTGCTACGAGCGGGAGTGCTCACTGCAGCGGCGACGCCAGAAGGTTTGGGAGGAGGCGCCGTCGCGCGCACTTTCAGACAGGCTGCGCGAGGAGCTCTGCGCTTCGGCGGTCGCTTTGGCCAAGGCGGTCAAGTACTCTGGTGCCGGCACGGTAGAGTATCTTTATGACGATGAAGCAGATCGCTTTTACTTCATCGAGATGAACACCCGTATCCAGGTCGAGCACCCGGTCACCGAAGCGATCACCGGCATCGACCTCGTTGCGGAGATGCTTCGCATCGCCGGCGGCGAGAAGCTGCGGATCCGGCAAGGCGATGTCTCCGTCAAGGGGCATGCGATCGAAGTCCGGCTCAATGCCGAAGACCCGGCGAAGGAGTTCGCTCCATTCCCGGGGCAAGTGGCCGAGCTTCGCATTCCCGGCGGTCCGGGCGTACGCTTCGATTCGATGCTTTACCAAGGCTATCAGGTGCCGCCCTTTTATGACTCGCTGCTTGCCAAGCTGATCGTGCATGCAGAGACGCGCGAGGCGGCGATAGTGCGCCTGATCCGCGCGCTCAACGAGTTGAAGATCGGCGGGCTCAAGACCACCAAGCCGCTGTTTCTTGCGCTGGCCGCCGATCCGGCGGTGCGGGCGGGAGACGTGCATACCCGCTGGCTGGAAGGCTGGCTCATCGAAAACGCCGCAACATTGGCGGGTTAAGGAGGACCGATGTCGATACGATTCAACTTCGGCGGTGATGAACATATCTTCGGCGAGGTGTCCGAAGAAATGTCGCTCACCTCCTTCTTTACCGGCCTTTCGATGACGAACGCGGTGCGTACGGCAGGCATCCGAGGTGTCACCGAGATCTGCCCTGCCAACGCCAGCTTCCAGATTCGCTTCAACCCCGACATCGTCAAGCCGCAGGATTTGCTCAGCGAACTGAAGTCGATGGAAGAGGCGGCCTCGAAAGCGGACCCGGTGCTGAAGACCCGGATCATCGAACTGCCGGTTTATTTCCAGGATCCATGGACGCGTGAAACCTGCTTGCGCTTCCGCGAGCGCCATCAGGACCCGTCCTCCACCGATCTTGAATATTCGGCCCGCATCAACGGCTACGCCACGGTGGAAGAGTTTATCGCGGCCTATTCCGGCCAGCCCTGGTTCGTGTCCATGGTCGGCTTCGTCGCCGGACTGCCCTTCCTGTACCAGATGGTTGAACGCAAGAAACAGATTCAGGCGCCGAAATACTTGCGTCCACGCACCGACACTCCCAAGCTCACCATTGGCCATGGCGGCTGCTTCGCAGCGATCTATTCAGTACGCGGCGCTGGCGGCTACCAGATGTATGGCATAACCCCGGCCCCGATCTACGACCCGACCAGGAAGGTGCGCTACCTCTCCGATGACATGTGCCTGTTCAAGCCAGGCGACATCGTCAAGTTCAAGGCCATTGGCCGCGATGACTACGACGCCACGCTGGAGGAAATCGAAGCCAATCGGTGGCAGCCGACGGTTCGCGAGTGCACCTTCAGCCTGAAGGACTTCAACAGCGATATTTACGGCACCAACGCAAAGCTGATGGAGCTTATCAATGGCCGTTAAGGTAATCTCTCCCGGCCTCTCCACTTCCGTGCAGGACCTTGGCCGACCAGGCCACTATCATGTCGGCATTCCCGAAGGCGGCGGCATGGACCGCTTTGCCACACGCATCGCAAACCTGCTTGTCGGCAACGATCCGGGTGCCGCGGTGCTCGAAGCCACCTTCATGGGCCCCGAACTCGAATTCACCCAATCCGCGGTCGTCGCCGTCACGGGTGGAGAGCTCCCACCCAAACTCAATGGCGAGGAACGGCCTACCTGGGAAAGTTTTCCGGTGAAGGCCGGTGACCGGCTTTCCTTCGGCTTCCTCAAGGGCGGCGCGCGCGCTTATCTAGCCGTCTCCGGCGGCATCGACGTACCCGTGGTTCTCGGTTCGCGCTCGACTTACATTCTGGGCGCACTCGGCGGCCATCAGGGCCGCACGCTGAAGGCGGGTGATGAGCTTCCCCTCGGCGAAGGTTCCGGCAAAGCCGGTCTTTCACTGCCTGCAAATCTGCGCCGCGCGGGCAATAGTCCGGCGGAACTCAGAATGCTTCCCGGCATGTACTGGCATCGGATCACCGAGGCTGCCGGCAATCGGTTCTTTGAGGAAACCTGGAAGGTCGCGCCCGAAGCCGACCGCATCGGCTATCGCTTCCGGGGCGGGACGCCGCTGGAGTTCGTCGAGCGCGAGCAGCCTTTCGGTGCGGGCTCCGACCCCTCGAACATCGTCGATGCCTGCTATCCCTACGGATCCGTCCAGGTGCCGAGTGGCACGGAGCCGATCGTTCTTCACCGGGACGCGGTTTCGGGTGGCGGGTACATGATGCTGGGCGTGGTAATATCGGCCGACATGGACCTTATCGCCCAGCTCCAGCCGCACACTCCGGCGCGCTTCGTTCCGGTGACGCTGGAAGACGCGCTTGCCGCGCGAACCGAACAGCGCGCCGCGCTGGCGCGTGCTGAAGGGCATCTGGCCGGCTGACGTCAGCCGGAAAAATGCCGGCGGAGGAGCCGGTGGCGAGGAGATCGGCCGGCCAAAACCGACCGTGCGTGGCGGAAGACAAAATCCGGTGCGCGAAACGACAAGACGACGCCGGGCAACGGCGTGAATTTGGCATCCGAGCAGTCCGCTAGAGACCGCCGGAACCGACAGGGGAAGACATTTGCAACGTGACTGGCCGCAAGGCCGGATGCTTCGCGCCTTTCCGTCGGTAGAAAGAAGGAAAGGGTCATGAGTCATCTGAGCGCGGAGAACGTCTCGGTATCGTTTGCGGGGCTGAAGGCCCTGTCATCGGTAGACCTCCAAATTACGCCCGGCCGCATTAGTGGCCTCATCGGCCCGAATGGCGCTGGCAAGACCACGCTCGTCAACGTGCTGACCGGCTTCCAGGCACCGACGGAAGGCACCATCAAGCTCGACGGCGCAGCACTCACGGGTCTCAAGCCGCATCAGGTCCGGCGGCGCGGCATCGCCCGCACCTTCCAGGGTGGGCGGCTCTTCCGCGACCTGCCTGTGCTGGACAATTTGGAGGTAACCGGCGTTGGTCTGGGAATGAGCCGGCGCGCTGCCGTCGCCGAAGCGGAAGCGATGCTCGACTGGATAGGCATCGGTGGGCTGGGCACCCGCATTGCCGGAACGTTGCCATATACGGACGAGCGCCGCGTCGCCATTGGCCGCGCCCTGATGGGACGGCCCGCATACATCCTGCTCGACGAGCCCGCGGCTGGCATGAGTGCACTGGAGGCGCGGGAGCTTTCGGCCCTGATAAGACACATCGCCGCCGATCTCGGCTGTGGTGTCCTGCTCATCGAGCACAATGTCGGGCTGGTGCTCGGCCTCTGCCAGCATATCGTCGTGCTCGATTCCGGAGCGATCATCGAGGAAGGCCCGCCTGCCGCGATCCGCGACAGCGAAAAGGTGCGCCACGCCTATATGGGCACAGCCGCGAACACCGACCTGCCTGTGCTGGAGGCGATGGAATGAGCCTGCTCGCCCTTTCCGATATCACCATCCGCTACAGCCGTCTCACGGCGGTCCGCAATGTCTCCTTCTCGATGGACGAGGGAGAAATCCTGTTCATCACCGGCCCGAACGGAGCCGGGAAGTCTTCGCTGCTGCGCGCGATCGCCGGTGTTACGCCGGTGGCGGGCGGGCGGATCGACCTTGCAGGTCATGAGATCACCGGCCAGGCGCCGGAGAACATCGCCCGGCTCGGATTCTCCATGGTGCCGGAGGGGCGCGATGTCTTCGGCTCGCTGACGACCGAAGAGAACCTTCTGGTCGGAACCGGCATGCACGCCCGCGAACGCGGCTGGCGCGGCCGAGCGGCCGACGAACTCGAAGCCGTCTACGCAACCTTCCCGATGCTGAAAGAGAGGCGGCACGGGCAGGCGGGATTGCTGTCCGGCGGGCAGCAGCAAATGCTGGTCATCGGACGCGCGCTGATGACCAATCCGCGGCTTGTAGCCATCGACGAGCCTTCGCTGGGCCTCGCCCCCAACATCAACGACCAGGTCTACGAGCGGCTGATCGCGCTGCGTGCGCAGCGCCAGCTCACGCTCCTGATCGTTGAGCAGAGCTCGGCCCGGGCGATGATGGTGGGCGGGAGGATGATCCTGATGCGTGGCGGACAGATCGTGCTCGATGGCGATGCGCGGACGCTCGGCAATGGCGAGGCGATCCAGGCTGCCTATTTCGGCTACGAGGACCACTGAGATGCTCCAGATCCTGTTCGACGCACTCTCGCTTGGTTCGCTCTACGCGCTGGGCGCGCTCGGCATTGCCCTCATCTTCGGCGTGATGCGGCTGGTGAACTTCGCGCATGGCGACGTCATCGCCTTCTGCGTCTTCGCGCTGCTATGGCCGTCAACCGACGCCATGGCCATCGTCTTCGCCGGCCAATTGCCGTGGTACCTTCTGGTGCCCTTCGTGCTCCTCTGCGGGGCCGGGCTGTCGGTGCTGTGCGAAATCGTCGTCTTCAGGCGGTTCCGCCAGGCAAATCCGGCAACCATGATGATCGCCTCCTTCGCGCTCGGTTTCGTAATTCGCTACTTCCTGCTCATGCTGTTCTCCAGTCGGCCGAAATCGATTTCGCTGCTGCCCGAACTGTCCCAGCCGGTGGCGATCCTCGGTGCCCGGCTTCCCCTCCTCCAACTCATAACGATCGTGACTACGATATTCATCCTGATCGGCCTGACATTGTTCCTGCGTCAAACTCGCTTCGGCCTGGAGATGCGGGCGGCGGCCGAGAATTTCTCGATGGCCCGCATGCTGGGTGTGCGTGCGAACCGGGTCATCATGGGTGCGTTCGCCCTCTCCGGCGCGTTGGCCGCCGCCATTGCGCTGATCTTTGGCGCCCAGACAGGCACGCTGGACATCCAGATGGGCGCCTCGATCATGTTGATGGCTTTCATCGCTACCGTCATTGGCGGCCTCGGCAGCCTCGGGGGAGCCGTGCTCGCCGGCTTCCTGCTGGGTGCCGCCTCGGTGATCATGCAGGTCATGCTGCCCATCGACGCCCGGCCATTCCGCGATGCCTTTGTCTATGGAGCGGTCATCCTCGTTCTCCTCTTCCGCCCGCAAGGGCTTATTGCCGCGCGCGGCACCAAGGAAAGGGTCTGATTTAATGGCTGTCGCCGCCTCCCTAGCCAACTCTGCCGCGGTTGCCGAGCGAAAGCCCGCCCGCTTCGCGCTTGCCCGCCGCACAATCCTGACTCCGGTCCTGCTTTCTCTGCTGCTGCTGGCCATCGCGCTGATCACGGTGATGACCGGATCGCGGCCCTTCAACCAGACGGTGATCGACGTGTTCGTCCGTGTCATCCTCGTCGTGGGCCTATACATCTTTATCGGAAATTCGGGCGTCCTCAGCTTCGGGCATATCGGCTTCACCTGTCTTGGTGCCTACGCAGCCGCGTGGCTCACCATCAATCCGATGATGAAACGCGGTGCGCTGCCGGGACTGCCCGAATGGCTGCTGGCGACCCGTTTGCCGTACTGGCAATCGGCTGTGCTGGCGGCATTGTTCGCCGCCCTCGCCGCTCTCATTTTCGGGCGGGTTCTGATGCGATTATCGGGCATCGCAGCATCGATTGCGACCTTCGCGATGCTCGCCATGATCAACACAATTTATTCCAACTGGGAGAGCGTGACCGGAGCGACCTCATCGGTCGTCGGCATTCCGATCGTGCGCGTGATCTGGCCGTATCTCATCGGCGCCGTGGTCGCAATCTTCATCGCCTGGGCGCACGCGATCTCCCGGTCCGGCCTGGCCCTTCGTGCTGCCCGCGACGAGCCCACCGCTGCTGCGGCTTCCGGAGTCGATATTCCCAGGGAAAGACTGGTGGCATTCGTCGTATCAGGCGCGGTGATGGGGCTGGGCGGTGCGCTCATGGCTCATTCCATCGGCGTGGTCACACCCGACACCTTCTATCTCGGTCTCACCTTCATCACTCTTTCCATGCTCGTCGTCGGCGGCATGGGCAGCCTGTCGGGGGGTGTGGTGGGTGTCCTCCTGCTGTCCGCCCTCATCCAGGCGCTGCGCTGGCTGGAGGCAGGCGTATCGCTCGGCGAGTCCACTTTCGCCCTCCCGAAAGGGGTTCAGGAAATAGCCCTCGGCGTCATCATGATCGTGATCCTCGCGCTTCGTCCATCCGGACTCATGGGCAACCGCGAGCTCACCTTACCCCGCAGCAGTCGCAACAAGTGACCGGCGGCACAAGCCCGACCGGAAGCCAAAAAAGGAGACGTGCATGACATACAAAATGAGAATTGTCGCAACCGCTCTAGCCTCGATGTCCATCGCATACCCGGCCCTCGCCGATGACAAGACCATCGTCATCGGCTTCGCCACTGCGGAGTCGGGCTTCATGGAAGCCTATGACAAGCCTGCGCAGGAGGCGGCCTTGATCCGCATCGACGAAATCAATGCGGCTGGCGGTCTGCTTGGAAAGCAGATCAAGGTCGTCAAGGCCGACACCAAGTCCGACCGGGCCGAAGGCGCCAAGGCGGGTCTCTCCGTGCTCGACCAGGGTGCGGATCTCGTGGTCGTCTCCTGTGACTACGACTTCGGATCGCCGGCTGCGCTCGCGGCCGAGGACGCGGGCCGTATCTCTTTCTTCCTGTGCGCGGAATCGGTCAAGGCCGGCATCCAGGGTGTCGGCCCGCACAGCTTCTCCGCGTCGGTGCTGGCGGCCGTGCAGGGCGCAACCATGGCCGAGTGGGCATTCAAGGAAAAGGGCGCTAAGGACTTCTACCGTCTGCTCGATACCTGGACGGCCTACAACAAGGGCATCTGTGACGGCTTCGACTGGATGATGCCGAAGCTCGAAGCCCAGGGCGCGAAGCTTGTCGGTGAAGACACCTTCAAGAACGAAGACGCCTCCATCGCCGCGCAGATCACCCGCATCAAGTCTCTGCCGAAGGAGCCGGATGCGATCATGCTTTGCACGATGATGCCGGGCGCCGTCTCGGCCATCAAGCAGCTTCGCGCCGCGGGCATCAACTCCATGATCCTGAACGGCTCGGGCGTCGACGGCAGCTATTGGCTCTCGGCTGTGCCCGATCTGACGAACTTCTACGTCCCCGTTCAGGGGTCGATCTATGGCGACGATCCCAATCCGGAAGTGCTGAAGTTCAATGCCACCTACAAGCAGAAGACCGGCGCCGATCCCTCGAGCCAGTATGTCTTTCCGGGCTACGTCATGGTCGACGTCTGGGCCAAGGCGGTGGAGCGTGCAGGCACGACCGATGCCGACGCCGTCGTCGCGGAACTGGAAAAGATGAAGAATGAGCCGACGCTGTTCGGACCTCGTACGTTCACGCCGGAACTGCATCACCAGAACCAGACGCGGTACCTGATCGTCGAGACCAAGGCCGGCAAGCCGGGCGTTGTAGGCAACTGGACGATTTCCGAGCCGGTACCGATGGAAGCCTTGCTCAAGTAGGAGAAGATGGGCCGGGTAAGCCCGGCCTTTCGTCTTTTGAGGATCTTGCCTTTGGACAAAAAATGAGGGCGGCCCGCTTGGACCGCCCTCGTCGCCCGATGAATTCAGATTTTCGCTACCCTCGCGCTTTGCGGTAGGAATCCTTGAGCGCTATGAGCTCCCCCGAGAAAGCGAAGATATCGCAGCCGTCGACTTCGATTTGCTGCCCCGCTGCCGTGGTGCCAACGAAGCGCCATGATGAAAGCCCGGTGTCGTCCGTCACGACGTGCCGTCCCCTGGTCCACGCGGCTTTCGGGAAAGCATCGAACAGCGCTGCATAGGCGGCACGCACGGCGTCACGCCCCATATGCTTGCGCCCTTCGGCATCGGGTCCAGCCGAGCCGTGGAAAGCGCAATTCTCAGCCATGCAGTCCATCAGCGCGCCCACGTCGCGGGCGTTCCAGGCCGCGAGGAACCGGTCGAGTACGGCGAGCCGCCTGGCTGCGAGGTCGCCGGTCTCAACGACCTCGACCTCCAGAAAGGCGAGTGGCGGCAAAGCGCCATTCGGTGACCCGGAAGCGTTCGTCGTCGATATGGACGACCGGTTCGGCTTTCATGCGGGTCATTCAAGTCCCTCCTTGGCAACCGCACCGGTCAGGCGCTCAAGCGTCCGGCCCATGCGCGTCATGATTTCCTTCACATCGTCTTCGGTCGAGATCATCGGCGGGCAGAGCGCGAGCTGATCGCCGATGGCGCGGAAGATGAGGCCTTCCTCGTGACCGATCCCTGCTGCGATACTCCCTGCGCGCCCAAACTTGGCGAAGGGGCGTTTCGTCGCCTTGTCCGCCACCAGCTCAACGGCGCCGATAAGACCGGTGCCCCGCGCTTCGCCGACAAGCGGGTGATCGGCAAATGAGCGGATGCCGGCCTGGAACGACGTCTCAAGGCGGGCCGCGTTTCCGATCAGGTCCCGCTCCTCGAAGATGGCGAGGTTTTCGAGACCCACTGCCGTCGCGACCGGATGGCCCGACGCCGTGAAGCCGTGGCCGAAATTGCCGATCGTGGCGGTGTTGTCGGCGATCGCCTGATAGATCGCATCGGAGAAAACGACGGCGGCAAGCGGCATATAAGACGACGTGATTTGCTTGGAGACCGTCATGATATCAGGCGTGAAGCCGTATTTCTGAGCGCCGAAGGGCGTACCAAGTCGCCCGAAACCACAGATCACCTCGTCTGCTATCAGAATGATATCATTTGCCCGGCAGATTTTCTCCACGCCTTCCCAGTATCCGACCGGCGGAGGCAGAACGCCGCCGGCTGCCATAAGCGGCTCTCCTATGAAGGCTGCGATGCTGTCAGCCCCTTCTTCCGCGATCACCGCTTCCAGCTCGGCGAGCAGACGCGCCGTGAAGGCGGCTTCGTCTTCGCCTTCCATGCCGAAGCGATAGAGGTGCGGGCAGGTCAGGTGGCGAACGGGAATCGCCGGCAGATCGAAGTCGCGGTGGTTGACCGGCAGGCCTGTCAGGCTGCCGGAGGCGACGGTGATGCCATGATAGCCCTTGGTCCGTGCCAGGAATTTCTTCTTTCTTGGCCGGCCCAGCGCATTGTTCATGAACCACATCATCTTGACGATGGTGTCGTTGGCTTCCGAGCCCGACGACGTGAAGAAGACACGCGTCAGGTTTTCCGGCGTCATCTCCACGAGTTTCTCCGCGAGCCGGATGGATGGCTCATGCGCCTTGGAGGAGAAGGTGTGGTAGTAGGGCAGCTTCAGCATTTGCTGATAGGCAGCGTCGGCCAACCGCTTTTCCGAAAAGCCGACGCCCGCCGACCACAGCCCGGCGAGCCCTTCGATGTATTCCTTGCCGCGTTCGTCATACACACGGATGCCGTCGCCGCGGCTGATGATCAGCGGCCCGGTTTCTTCATGCTGACGCAGGTTGGTGTAGGGGTGCATGGTGGTGGCGATGTCGGCGGCGGCGAGAGAGTTGGAAAGCGCATCCATTGAAGTCCTCAGCGGCTTGGGGAAAATGGTTCGGGCAGTGAGTTCGACATAGTCCTCGATCCCGTGCGTGGAGCTTTCACGATTCGGGAGAATAAATCATGGGAGGCCGTTGGAATGGGTGTCGATGATCCGCCGCATCAGCGCGGCGACGTCGCGCGCATTCGGCGGATCGGAGTGGATGCAGACGGTGTCGAAGTCGACCGGGCGGATCGTGCCGTCTGTCGTGACGAGTTCGCGTCGGGTAAGCGCCCCCACCATGCGGTGCTCGGCAAGCGTCAGGTCGATGGCCGACTGGACGCGCGGGATGATCAGGCTCCCGCCGGGAGCGTAGGCAAGATCGGGAAAGAACTCGCCCACGAAGGCAACGCCGAGTTCGGCTGCCGCCGTCTCGTGAAAGGTTCCCGCCATGCCGAAGAGAGGGACGCCGAACGGCTTGACCGCCGCGGCAATTGCCCGGGCAGTGTCCACGTCGTGCGCGGCCATGCCGTAAATGATGCCATGCGGCTTGACATGGCTGAGCTCCCCGCCCTCGGCGGCCAGCATCCCTGTCAGCGCACCGATTTGGTAGAGGAAGGCGGCTGTCAGTTCCTCCGGCTGAAGTTTCATTTCGCGTCGGCCGAACCCCTCGCGATCGGGAAGGGAGGGATGCGCGCCGACCCGCTTGCCATACGAAAGCGCGAGCCGCACGGTCTTCAGCATCGTCCATGGATCGGAGGCGTGGAAGCCGCAGGCGATGTTGGCGCAATCGATATGAGGCATGATGCCGGCATCGTCGCCGAAGCGCCAGTTGCCGTAGCTTTCGCCCATGTCGCAGTTCAGGGTGACCATGGTTTGCTTGCCTCAGCCCAGAATGTTTGCTGCCCAGCCGGGGGCGATATGCGGGAATTCCGGCGGTAGTTCGCGCTCATGCAGCAGTCGAAGCACGCGCGGCGGCGTCAGTGGCAGTTGCCGCACCGGCTTGCCGATGGCGCGTGCCACAGCGCAGCCGATCGCCGCGCCCACGGCCAGGATCGGAACCTCGCCCGCGCCCTTGGTGCCTAGAGGCCCCATCGAAGGTGCGCCCTCGTAGAGATCGGCGGCGACCGGAATCACGTCCTGTGCCAGCGGCAGGCGATAAGTCTCGAAATCGTCCTGCGCGATGCGTCCGTCGGCGGTGAGCGTCACCTCCTCATGCAACGCATAGCCCAGCCCCTGCACCACGCCGCCCTGTATCTGGCCCAGGATGGCGCGCGGGTTGAGCGCGCGGCCGACATCTTGAACCACGCGATAGGCCAGCACCTCGACATGGCCGGTGTCCGGATCAACCGCCACCTCGGCCTCGTGAACGACGAAGACGGGAATGTCGAGCGCATCGATGAAATGCCCCATCGCGCAGCCGGACATTGCCGGAGTGTTCCTGGCGGCAAAGGCTCCGCTTCCTGTGATCGGGCCAGTGGTCGCCTGCGCATGGGCGACGACAGCGGGGATCGACATGCCGGAACCGGGACGTCCCGTGATCTCGACACGACCGTCCCGCAGCATCAGGTCTTCCGGTCGGGTCTGCAGCATCTCGCCGGCGGTCCGCAGCAGCTTCTCCCGCACTTCCGCGCAGGCAGCCACACTTGCCGCGCCGATGGACACGGTGGTTCGTCCGCCGCCAACGCCGACATCGAGACCGGCGGCATCGGTGTCGGCTTCGCGCACGATCACCTGGTCGGGAGCGAGGCCGAGTTGCCCGGCCACGATCTGCGGCAGGGATTGCACCATCGTGCCGGAACCAATCTCCACACCCGACGTGACCAGTGTTGCACTGCCGTCGGCGTTCAAATTCACCGTCGCCGCCGAAGGCCCGACGAAAACGAACCATGTGCCGACCGTGGTTGCAATACCATAGAGCCTGCCGTCGGCCTCGGCCTCTGACGTACCGGTACTGGCGCGCAGTGTCTCCATGCGATCGAGCATCGGACCCAGCACGTCGGCCTCGAAAACCTGGCCCGTGGCACCGAGATCGCCATCTCCCAGGACATTTTTCTTCCGGAACTCCATCGGGTCGAAGCCTAGCGCATCACAGATTTCGTCGGTGTGTCGCTCCAAAGCGAATGTGTTGTAGACGCCGTTGCAAGCCCGGAAAGCACCGTTGGGTGGTGTGTTGGTGTATACGGCGCGGCTGACGAGCCGCGTTGCGCCAACCCTGTAATTGCCGCCCAGCGTGTGCGCCGTCATCGTCGTCAGAAAAACCTGTTCGCCTCCATACGCGCCGCAGTCCATCAGCACGACCGCCTCGCGCCCGGCGATGTATCCTTCGGCGGTGACCGCGGACCGGATGCGGATTTCCGCATTCTCGCGGCAGAGACAGGTTGCCATCTCTTCCTGCCGGGTGTTTTCCAGGATCACCGTGCGCCCGGTCATCCGCGCCAGAAGTGCCGTGATCGGCTCGATGGAAGCATCGAATTTCAGGCCGAACCCGCCACCGACAGGGGGCACGGTGACCCGCACACGCCCGGGCGGAAGCTGCATGACCCTTCCGGTGACGTTGCGCACTGTCCAGGGCACCTGCGTCGAGGTCTGGATGTGCGCACGGCCGTCCTCCCAGGAGCCGATGGCAACGCGCGGTTCGAAGGGCACATGGTTCTGCCGGCCGACGGTGAAGCTGCTCTCGACAATGCGTATGTCGGGGCGGGCGAAGGCCGCATCGACGTCGCCGCGACTGGATTTTGCCTCCCATGCGATGTTGCCGGCACGCGCACCGCCCTCGGTGATCACCTCATAGCCGCGCCAGCCCTCGTGGACGAGACGTGCTGCGGGCTGGAGCGCTTCGGCCATGGTGGACACCGGGGCCAGTGGCTCGACCTCAAGCACGACGACTGCAAGCGCAGCCCGCGCCTGCTTCTCCGTTTCGGCGGCAATGACGGCGATTGGTTCGCCGTGATAGCGGATCGTGTCGATGGCCAGGAGCGGATGGTCGGCAATGCCGATGCCGTAGAGCCCTGGCGCATCGGCGCCGGTCGCCACCGCGCGCACACCAGGACAGCGAAGTGCTGCCGAAACGTCGAGCTTGCGGATCCGCCCAGCGGGAACGGTCGACCGCAGCAGCACCGCATGCAACATGTCGGGGCGAACTCGGTCGTTGGTGTATTTCGTGCGCCCGCGCAGCTTGTCCTGCGCATCGCGGCGGGGAAGATTCATCACCGAGGCGGACAGCTCAGACATGGATGCCTCCTACCACCTGGCCAGCCATCCGCGCTTGGTCGAGGCAGTCGGCCACGGCGTCGACGATCCGCTCATATCCCGTGCAGCGACAGATGTTGCCGACCATCGCCGCCTTGATTTCGGGACGGCTCGCATGCGGATTGTCACGCACGAACGCCGAAAGGCTCATGACCATTCCCGGAAAACACATGCCGCATTGCACGGCATCGGCCGCCTCGAAATTGGCCTGGAGCGGGTGCAGCGCCTGGTTTCCGGAACTCAATCCCTCGATGGTCGTCACCGCGCATCCCTGGACCAGGCCAATCGGCTTCAGGCAGGACGGCACCGCCTCATTGTCGACATGTACGGTGCACGCGCCGCAGAAGCCTTCGCGGCACACGGCTTTGGTCCCCGTCAGGAATCGTTCCCGCAGGATGTCGACGAGCGGCGTCATCGGATCGCCATCAAAGCGGCAGTCCTCGCCATTCAGCTGGAATATCACGGTCATGCCAGGCCCCCGGTCTTGAGAAGTGCGGCAACACCGCGCTTGACCAGCGGCGCAAGAACCTGGCGCCGGTACCAACCCTCCGCTTCCTTGCCGTCGCGGCCCTGAAAATCATTGTGCTCAAGCGCCAGCCCGGCGGCGCGTTCCGGATCGAACGCAGAGGCCGGGCCTGCCCTCATGGCCTGTTCGAGCGCCGTCCAGCGCCGCGCTACCGGCTCCACCGAGCCGACGGCGATGCGACATCGTTTGTCCTTGTCTACCGCAAGCGAGACGATGGCGACCGGATAGTCGCCGGCTTTCCGAAGCGGCAGGCGGATATGAGCACTTGCGACAAGGTCGCGGCGCAGATGAATTCTCGTCACAATCGCTTCGGCCAGCAGCGTATGCCTGTCTTTGAGGAAATCTGAAATACCGAGAAGTTTTGGGCCTTCGAACGTCTCCAGTTCCACCGCCGCCTCACAGGCGAGAAGCGCAGGGGCGAGATCGGCGGCGGCAAAGTCGAGGGTACAAAGGTTGCCGCCCACGGTGGCGACCCTTCGGATGCCGGGATTGGCCGCATTCTCCGCCGCGGCAACCAGACCTTCGAAGCCCACTGCCCCGTGCAACGCGCGGCCAAGGACTGCGTGGGTAACGGCTGCGCCGATCACGACATGGTCCGAGCCGATTTCGACCTTGGACAAGGCCGGTATTCGGTGGAGGGCGACCACAGCCTCGGGAAGCTCGACCCCGCGCCGTGGATCACGCATCATCCAGGTGCCGCCGGCAAGCACCGCCGCGCCTTGCCGGCGTGCGGCCATTGCCTCTTCAATCGTACTGGCTGCGGTGAACGATTGTTCCACGCTTGGTGCCATTGTCATACCCCTCGGAAGCAGCCAACTTTCGCGGCGCTGCAGGATTGTTGCTCCAGCTTTAGGCTCCTGTGAAATAGTAATTCTTTGAGTATCATATCGAAAAAACAGATAACTCTGGCGGCGCGCTCCTTGACGCTCAGGCCCAGTGAGCGACCGTGCGTTTCTCAAAGCTCTCACGGAACTGGGCGGTGGTTTCGGGGAGCAGTTCGCCAGTCTCCCAGTCGAGGATCACGGCATAGTGCCGAACCGCATCGAGCGTATCGATCTCGCCGGAGCGATATTTGCGTGCGACCTCCTCAGGATCCATGCGTGCCCAGCCCTTCCGTTTCGCCCGGATGTCGGCACGGCAGGCTTCGGTTGCCGTGCCGTCAATTTCGTACTGGCACAGGTCGCGGTCGATTTCGCGGATCACCACGCCGTAGTCAGTCTTGGCGCGCTCCAGAGAAACGTAGTCGTCGATCACGTCCTCCATCACCTTGCGGGGCTCGCGCTGCAGTGGATCGCCGAAACCGCCGCCGCCGGCCGTCGGACGAGCGAACTGGTCGCCTGTGTGGACGGAGTAATCGGAGAATACGGAGCCGAGCCAGATCTCGGTCTCTTCTCCGGCGCGCTTCATGGTCAAGCCGTGGGGCATCGACGGCAGGCCTCCTTCGACACCCCAAACGACAGCGCGCTCGCGGTCGCAAATATAGGACATGACGGCATTTTCAGCCTCAAGCAGCAACGAGGTCTTCTGCACGCCGACGCCGCCCCGCCATTTGCCGGGCCCGGCTGAATCCTGCTTGATCTGGAACTCGACCGTCCGAGTCGGATTCACCCGTTCGTTGCCTTCGTTCGGTTGCGACATCAACCCGGTTCCGAAGCAGGCGGTGGTGACATCGGCACCATCCTTGCCGTTGCGCCCGCCCCAACCGCCCGGCAGCCATTCGTAGAACATGAAGATCGGCTTTTCGGGTTTGCGCGCGTCCCGTCCCCCGGCCAGCAGATATTCGAGGTTGAAGGCGCAGGCGATAGCGCGTTCGGGCATGATCTTCGACCACATCTCGAAGATCGCGTTCATGATCTTTTCGAACGGCATCAGGAACCCGGTCACCGCCACCGGCCATTCCGCACTGACGATGCTGTTCTTTGGCGCAGTCACCTCGATCATCCGGTAAAATCCGCTGTTGAGCGGGAGGTCCGGAAAGAAGGTTTTCATGCCGGCGACCACGGCCGAGAAGGTCGCGCCCGGGGCGGAATTGTACATCGAGGCAATGGTCGAATGGCTTCCCGTAAAGTCGTAGTGGATCGTGTCGCCCTTGATCGTCATCTTGATGCGGATCGGGATCATGCCTTCGCCGGCACCGAGATCGCGGTCGATGTAGTCGACCGTCTCCCAAGTGCCGTCGGGCAGCTCCGCGAGACGCTTTCGCACGGCACGTTCGACGTAGTCCTGAACCTCCTCCATCCCGCGCATGACCTGGCCACGCCCGTACTTCTTGACCAGCCGCAGCAGTTCGCGCTCGGCGGCCTGCGTCGCCTGCGCCTGGGAATGGATGTCGCCAATGATCGACGCGGGATCGCGCGTGTTGGCCGCGATCATGTTGGCAACATCGGAGCAGAAGCGGCCGCGCTGGAAAAGGCGCAGCGGCGTGATCCGCAGGCCTTCGCGGAACATGTCGCGGGCGGTGACGTCGAAGGAGCCCGGCACCGAGCCGCCAAGATCCGACCAGTGGCCGTTCGACTGTGAGAAGCCGATCAGTTTGTCTTCATCGAAGATCGGCCGGACGAGCCGAACGTCGCTGAAATGCGTACCGCCGGCATAAGGATCGTTGATTGCGTAGACGTCGCCGGGTGCCATATCGCCTTCGAAGACCCGGATCACCTCCTTGCACGTGTTGTGCAGTGTGCCGACATGGACCGCGATGTCGTAGTTGCCCTGGGCAACGGAGTTGCCATCGGCGTCGTGCAGGGCGTTCGAAAAGTCTCGGTTGTAGATGACGAAGGAATAGCAGGTTCGAAGCATCTGTTCGGCCATCTGGTCGACGGTGGTGATGAAGGAGTTCTTCAGCACCTCGAACGTTACCGGATCGAGGCTGGGGCTCGTTTCAATCAGCTTTGTCATGTCTCAGCCTTTCGTCACGATGAGAATGTTCAGGAAGCCGTCGACGGTGGCGCTCATTCCCGGCGGAACCACGGTGGTAGAATCGAACTGTTCGACGATGGCGGGTCCCCCAAAGGCAGCGCCGGCGCTGAGTTGGTCGCGTTCATAGACAGCCGCATCATGAGATACGCCGTCGAACCAGACGCCGCGGCGGCCGACCGGCTGTGGCTTGTGCGGCAAGACTTCATGCCGCGGCATCTCGGCTTTCGGTACGATGCCGATCGCCTTGACCGCGATGCGGAAGATCGACACCGGCGCCTCTTCGCGGCGGTAGTTGAACTCGCGTTCGTGCTCGTTGTGGAATGCCTCTATCAGCGAGCAGATGCTCTCGATCCGCGCCGGGGCTGACACCGCGAGCGAGCGCCACTGGCCCTGGTACATCATCTCGACCGTACGCTGCAGTGCCATGTCTTCGCGCGCCACGCCCTCATGGGTCAGACGCTCAACCGCCTGTTCTTCCATCAGAACAAAGGCCGTCTGCATCTCGGCGGGCGAGACCGTCGAAGCATCGGCCATGAAGCTTTCGGAGAAATCATGCTGCACGTCGACGAGAAGGCAACCGAGCGCGGAGGTGACGCCAGGATTGGGCGGCACGATCACGGTTGGAATCGAAAGCTCCTTCGCCACGGCCGCTCCGTGCAAAGCGCCTGCACCGCCGAATGCGACGAGCGCAAAGTCTCGTGGGTCATAGCCCCGGCTGATGGAGAGAAGCCGGACGGCATTGCCCATATTGGCGTTGGCGACGGCGATGATCGCCTCAGCCGCCTGGTGGAGTTCCATGCCGAAGGGTTCCGCCACCGTCTCCTGAACCGCCTGGGCGGCCAGAGCGGGGTCGAGCGTGATCTTGCCGCCCGCAAGGCTGGTGCCGAGACGACCGAGCACGACATTGGCATCGGTGTTGGTGGCGGTGCGGTTGCCATTCTTGTAACAGGCCGGGCCCGGAAAGGCGCCGGCGGACTGCGGTCCGTTGCGCAAGCTGCCGCCCTCGTCCTGCCATGCCAACGAACCGCCGCCCGCGCCGATGGTCAGCACCTCGATGGAGGGGAAGCGGATCGGATATCCGAATTCGATGTACCAGTCTTTTGTGATGCGCGACTCCCCGTTCCATGCGAGCGAGACGTCGGTGCTGGTGCCGCCCATGTCGAAGCCGATCGAGTTCTGGAAGCCACAGAGATTTCCGATGAAGCGGCTTGCGATCGCACCGGCGGCGATGCCCGATCCTGCGAGCCGGGCTGAGAAATCCCTGACGCTTGCGGGTGTCATGACCCCGCCACCGCTGTGCAGCAACAGGAGATCTCGCTTGTATCCGGCCGCGGCAAGCTTTTCTCCGAGACGCGACACGTAGTCGACGACGACCGGGGCGCAGACGGCGTTGGCCATGGTGGTGGAAAAACGCTCGTGCTCGAAGATTTCCGGCATCACCTCCGAGGAGATCGAAACCGGCAGATCCGGCATGGCCTCCTTCAGAATCTCACGCATACGGCGCTCATTGGCGCCGTTGACATAGGAGTTCATGAAGCAGACGGCGATGGACTTGACCTGCCGTTTGACGAGAATTTCCGCGACGCGGTGAGCGGCCTCTTCGTCCAGTGCTTCCAGGATCGTGCCCTCGGCACTGACCCGTTCCCGGACTGTCAGCCGGTCGCGGCGCGGGATATAGGGCTTGGCGACATCCTTGTAGGTGTCCCAGAGGTCTTCCTTGTTGGCGCGGCGGATCTCGACAACATCACGGAAACCCTCGGTGCAGACCATTGCGGTGCGTGGCAGGCGGCGGGTGATCAGCGCATTGGTGGCGACCGTCGTACCATGAGAGAACAGCGTCACCTCCGAAAGATCGATGCGGCCCTGCTCCACGCCATTCATGATCGCCTGCATGGGATCGTCAGGCGTGGAGGCGGTCTTCTCGATGCGGATCGCGCCGCTATCTTCGTCCATGATGCAAATGTCGGTGAAAGTCCCTCCGACATCGACGGCAACTCTTATTCTGCTCATGACAGTTCCTTCGCGGGATATTTGCGGGCAAGGCCCGGCTTTCGCCGCCCTTGCCGGGGCGACGTCGCAATAGATTATGGAATTGGCCCGGATTTCGCCGGGTCTAGTGCCGCTCTCTTGAGGTCGAAGCGCGGCCTGCTCGGTTCGCTGCTTCGCGACGGGTGTCAGTCGGTGCGCAACCGAACCGCGTCCGGTAGTGCTTGCAGAATTGAGACTGGTCGGCAAAGCCCCAGCGGTAAGCAATCTCGGCAACGCTGCTGATGTTGGTCACCGACATCAGTTCCTCGGAGCAAAGTTCAAGCCGGGCGTCGCGGATGAAGCCGTTGATCGACTGGTTGCTGTCCTGAAAAAGAACCTGCAGATAACGCAGGGAAATCCCGCAGGCATCGGCCACCGCCTGCGGGCCGAGGCCGGAATTCTTCAGATTGTCGCGAATATACTGCTCGGCACGATGCAAATGGCCGGCCCGGATCGACGAGATGCTGCTGTCCAGCACGCGATCGTCGCTCACGATCGACAGGCACAGCATTTCCAGGATGTGCCTGCCCATCATCTCACGAGCGACTTCAGTGATCTCATCGACATGGCCGATCGTGGTTCGCACCGTGTCAAGGAAGAGCGCGGCGACGCCTTGGGTTGCGTCGAAACTGAGCGCACTGAGCCGTTCGGCAGACCCGATCCGCGCCCGAACGCTCGACGACGGCACCTTCAGGACCCACAGCGCGTTTGGCTTACCGTGCCAGAATTCGTAAGGCGCATCTCCCCTCTCAACGAGGAAGCCCCCCGGACCGCAATTGACGGTCCTCGACCCTTGCGAGAAATTCACCTCCGACATCTCCGGGATGGTGATGAGCAGGCTGGCGTCACGTTCGTTGAGGAAGTGGCGGCGATGGCGGCGATAGCTTACGGCATCGCAGCGCATTTTAGACACGCTGACGAGCCCAAGCGAGAAGGTTTCCAGCGTGCCTGAAAATTCACGACGGTTCCGATACTCGGTGTCGAGCGGAAAATAGGCTTCGGTAACAGCGGCTTGCCAGGCATCACCGCCTGTGGGACCGCCGATCGTATCGACGACGTATTTCATTCCCCGACCTTTCTGGTTGGCCCCGGTTAGCCCGGTGTTTTTCTGAAGATTACAGGAATCCGCCGGCGCGTATTGGTCAAAAACGAATAAACTTATGTGGCCGTTTGGCCCAAGGGCCGGAGCTCGCGACGGTTTCAATTATCATCACGGTCCTGGTGTGCAGTTGATCAAACCAGCCTTGGGCACGCAAACCGCAAGCCAACTTGGAGCCAATGCATTCTTTTCGCACACTCATTCAGGATAAGTTGGCCAGCGCCGGGATCGCCGCCATGTTCTGTGCCAGGCCGACAGTCACCGCCGCCTCGGCCAGTTCCTGCGCACCCTTCACCCCGAGGATCTTGAGCGCGATGTGGGCCAGCGGACGCGTCTGGTGGGCGCCGCCAACCAGACCGAGCGCCATCGGCATCTCGATCGTCCCCCGAGAAACCCTGTTTCGCCAAAAATGGTGACGATCCGCTCGGCTCCTCGGTCGTTTTGGCCCATGAGCCCAACCCTTCCACGCGCCGAAGCAACGCGCCGGCCTAGTCGGCCGCCGGGATAACCCGCCAAATCTTGTTGCCCACATCATCCGCGATCAGCAATGCGCCAGTTCGGTCGATGGCGACGCCAACCGGACGGCCGAATGCCTTGTCATCGTTGCTCAGAAATCCGGTGAGCACGTCCTGTGGCGGCCCAGACGGCTTGCCGTCGGCAAACGGCACGAAGATCACCTTGTAGCCGCTTCGCGGCATGCGATTCCATGAACCATGCTGGCCGACAAAGGCGCCATTCTTCATGTGCGGGCCGAACAGGTCGGCGGTGTTGAAGGTGAGCCCAAGCGACCCGGTGTGCGCCCCGAGTGCGTAGTCGGGCACGATCGCCTTGCCGACGAGGTCCGGACGCGGTGGCTGCGCCCTGACATCGATGTGTTGGCCGAAATAGCTGTGGGGCCAGCCGTAGAAGGCGCCATCCCTGACCGATGTCATGTAGTCGGGAACGAGGTCGCTGCCGATCTCGTCCCGCTCGTTGACGACCGCCCAGAGTTCCCCGCTTTCAGGGTTCCAGGAGAGGCCGTTCGGGTTGCGCAGACCCGACGCAAAGAGCCGCGTCTGCCGCGTCGCGAGGTCGATTTCGTGCACGGCGGCGCGGCCTTCTTCCTCCTCCATGCCGTTTTCGCCGACATTGGAGTTGGAGCCCACGGTGGCATAGAGCTTCATTCCGTCCGGACTGGCAATGACGTCCTTGGTCCAATGGTGATTGCGGCCGGCCGGAAGGTCGACGATCTTCTCGGACGGAGCAGTGATCTCGGTGGTGCCGTCGCGATAGGGGAAAGCGACGACCGCGTCGGCATTGGCGACATAGAGCTTGCCGTCGAGCAGCGTCATGCCGAAGGGCGAGAAGAGGCTGCTGAGGAGGGCTGTCCTGGTCTCAGCCACGCCATCGCCGTTCTCGTCGCGTAACAGCGAGATACGGTTGGCGCTCCGCACCTCGGCGCCAGCCCGGCTCTGGAACAGGTTCATGAACCAGCCACGTATGGAAAAACCTTCGTCAGGTTTTGGCGGCGCGTTGCTTTCGGCGACCAGCACGTCGCCATTGGGCAGCACGTGCAGCCAGCGCGGATGGTCGAGGCCGCCAGCGAATTCGTTGACGGCGAAGCCTTGGGCGGCGACCGGCATCTTGCCTTGGGGCCAAGGGGTCGCCTCGGCAACATGGACCGTGGGTATCCAGGTCGGATTGGGTTCGGCGAGCGTCGGGTTTGGACCGTAGGTCTGCTCGATCGGAACGGTGGCCTGTTCGCGCGAGAAGAAGAACAAGCTCGCCCCCGCGATTACGACGAAGGCGACAATGACGAGTAAAACGCCGAGAATTTTTCGCATCAAATATTCCCGAGATTGGGACAGTGACGTAACGCCATCAGGGCGTTCCGGTTGCGGCGGCACGCGACATTTGCGCGAAATAGGCGGCCAGTGCGGCAATATCTTCGTCCGAGAGGTTTTTAGCAGCGTTGCGCATCAGATGGGCGAAGCGCGTGCCGCCGCGCTTTTCCTCGCGGAAAAGCTCGAGCTGGGTCGCAATGTATTTGGCGGGCTGTCCGGACAGTTCCGGATAGATGGGGTTGCGGTCCGGACGACCGTGGCAACCCAGGCATGCCGGAACGTCGCGCTCCGGAATGCCGCGTCGCGCGATCTCATCGGCACGCGCGATCCGGGCACGGTCCGGTTGCGTTGACGTTGCAGGCGCAGGCAGCGCGGAAAAATGCCGCGCGATATCGGCGAGGAGTGCAGGGTCGACAGCGGTGACAGAAATTCCCATGACACCGCTCTGGCGGTGGCCGGCAGCGTAGGCTCTCAAACTTTCAAGAAGATAGGTTTCGCGCTGAGAGGCCAAGATGGGCGTTGCGGGGCTCCGGCCGAGCCCATCCGTGCCGTGGCAGCGGGTACAGTCGGCGAGTGCGCGTTCGAGGCCTCGTGTTTGGCCAGTCGGCGGTTCGCTACTGCCATAAGCAAGGTCGCGCCACCGCGCCTGGTCCATCATCGGCAGTTCGCGCAGGAAGGCAACCATCGCCCAGACTTCATCGTCGCGCTGCTGCGTCGGCCAGGCCGGCATGCCGGTGAAGCGCACGCCGTGCTGGACGATGCGGAAGAGTTCGGCGTCCGTCCATTCGCCGACCTTACCGACAAGGTCCGGCGGCTGCGGCAGCATCGCAAGGACGGCGGGCGAGCGCCGTTCGCCGGGCGCGCCGTGGCAGATGGCGCAGCCGCGGGCGAAATGGCCGGCAGCCGGCTGAATAGCGTAGCGCGGCAGCTCGTCCGGCACCTTGACCGTGAGTGCGTATGTCCGTACGGCCGAGCGCATGGCGAAGTGGAGGAACCACTCGGTCACCTTCCAGTGGCCGGTCGAGGCGCCAACGTTAAAGAAGCCGATCCAGGTCGCGAAAAGCACGGCGGCCGGCAAAATCGCCAGGCCTATCGCCAAGTGTTTCCAGTTGACGTGCATCAGCCGGCCAGCCTCTCGGTTTTGCCGCCTAGGAGCCTGGCAAGCAGGAAGACGCCTCCAGCGAGGTAAGCGGCAGCGCCGATCATCAACATGATGATGCCGCCGAGCGCCTGGTCCTGTCCCGCCCCGAGCACGAGGCCGAAGCACGTCACATCGCCGAGGCCATAGAGCGGTCGCGAGGCAAGCGAGAGCAGCGCGCCAAGCAACGTCATGTGGATGGAGGTCAGGAGCAACGCGAAGGCGCCGGCAGCGTCCCTAGCCGGCGCATCGGAATTGCGCGGCGCCACGCACGTCAGCCACAGGAACAGCCCGGCGCCAAGGAAGGACACCTGCTCGATCATGGTGGCAATGGTCGATGTCTCGGCCCACTGGCGCGCAGCCGGCGCATGCCAGCCCCAGACGACAATCAGTTCGACGAGAGAGGCGATAAGGGGAGCGGCGGTGGCCACGGAGCGTATCGTCCTGGCAATACCGATTGCGATCAGCGGCGCCGCGATCGCGACGACGCCCATGTGGGCAAGCATGTGGGCCGCGAACGAGCCACGCCACGCATCGAGCAGCGGTCCCGCCCAGACCAGCGCGAGGGTGACGAAGCCCAGCAACAGGCTTGCCGTCCTCATGAGGAGCATCCGTCGATGAAGAGCAGCGGCAGCGCCACGTAGAGCACGGCGACGAAGCTCAGGCCGCAAAGCAGTAGCGTGGCAAACCCCTGGAAGAGGTTGCGGTCCGTCGCTGTGGGATCGTCGTGCGGCGGGTCGTTCGTGCCGAAGCCCCACTGCCTCCAGGCGAGCCACCCGGACAAGACGATCATCGCGAGTGCCGCCAGCGTCATAGCCACTATGCCAGCCTGGACGACAGCGAAACCGAGGTCACCGCGCTTTGCACACCAGATTGCGGCCAGTGCGTAACAGGCGAGGAAATGTCCGGCCCAGATCACGGGCGCGGTGAAGAGCGTCCAGAGCGTTTCGACCTCTTTGGGAATGATGCGCATCACCGTCTCACATCGCTTCAGGGAAAAGGCCGATGACGGCGAAGGTGATGACAGCGGTGATCGCCATAAAATGCCAGTAGAGCGCGACGTTGTGCAGTTCCATGTCGTGCTCCCGCGTCAGGCGACCGGCGAGGCTGCGCGCAAGGCAATAGAGCTGCATGACGGATCCGACCGCGGCATGAGCAAGCGCCCAGATGACGAGAATCCAGACGATCGCCGGATAGACATGCGCTGTCGGCTGCATGTCATGCTGCCAGGGTCCGGCAAAACCGGCTGCAGAGGCAGCAAGCGTCAGCAGAAACGCGGCAACAAGCGCAACGCGTGCGCCGTCGATCCACCCGCTTGCGTTCAGTCGGCGCGCACCAAGCATCGCGACCCATGCGGCGACGAAGAGAGACAGCGCGATCATCGGCCACCGCATACCGGGACCCGGCTGCCCCAGAGTGAAGTCGGGATGGATGGTCCAGTAGAAGAAATAGCCGAAGATGAGGCTGGCGAAGGCAGTTCCGTCGCCAACCATCGTAATGAACATCGCCCACCAGCCAACAGAATCCGGGCCGGAGGCATAGAGCGGCAAGCGCAGTCCAAGGCCGACATCCTTGGTCTTCTTTTCCGGGGTTTCGCCGGTGCCGGTCCAGAGCCACCACAAAATGGCTGAGAGCGTGCCGATGCCCGACAATAGGGCAAGGATCCAGAGTTCGAAGGTGAGCGCGACGAAGACGCCGCCGAGCAATGCGGCCGAGATTATTGTGATCGTGGTTGATGTCGCCACGCGCTGGCACTGCAGCGGATGGGCGTCGAGCACCGAGGTGATGAGCGTCTCGCGGCGATTCTCCTTGGCACTGCGAAGATAATAGGCGCCCTCATTGACCTTTTGCATCAGATCCGCCTGGTCCCAAAGCGGATACCGGCTCTCGATGATCGGAATGGATCGAACGCCCCAGTTCTCCTCGGGCTCGTTCAGCCATTCGAGCGTGCCCGCCTTCCACGGATTCTGCTCGCTGCGGGGTTCGCGATGCTTCGGCCGTACAACATCGAAGACAACCACCAGCACCCCTGCCGCGAAAACATAGGCGCCGATCGTGGAGATGAGATTCAGCCAATCCCACCCGATCCCCTCGGGGTAGGTGAAGACGCGGCGCGGCATCCCGCGCAGGCCGCTGAGATGCATCGGAAAGAAGGCGACGTTGAAGCCGGCAAACATCAGCCAGAAGGCGGTGCGCCCGAGACGGGGCGAGAGCATCCGCGCATTGATCAGCGGGTAATAATAGTAAACGCCGGCGACCAACGGGAACAGCATTCCACCGATCAGCACGTAATGCAGATGTGCGACGATAAAATAGGTATCGTGCGCCTGCCAGTCGAACGGCACGAGCGCGACCATCACGCCGGTCAGCCCGCCGATGACGAAGATAGCGAGCCCGCCAGCGCCGAACAGCATCGGCACCGAGAAGATGACACGTCCGGCCAGCATGGTGGCGATGAAGACGAAGATCTGCACGCCGGTTGGAATCGCGACCGCTTCCGAGGCGGCCGAGAAGAATGCCAGCGAAATCTGCGGCAGGCCGGTCGCGAACATGTGGTGGACCCAGAGGCCGAACGATAGGAAGCCGGTGCCGACAGCGGCAAGCACGATCCAGGAATAGCCGACGATCGGACGTTGCGAAAAGGTTGGCACGATCATCGCCATCAGCGCGATGGCGGGCAAGAAGATGATGTAGACCTCGGGGTGCCCGAAGATCCAGAACAGGTGCTGCCACAGCAGTGGGTCGCCGCCCCGCGTCGGGTCGAAGAACGGCCAGTCGAACATGCGCTGCATCTCAAATAGGATGTCGCCGGCGATCAGCGGCGGAAAAGCGAATAGGATCATGCCCGCGACGATCAGCAGGTACCAGGCGAACAGTGGCATTAGGTTGATGCGCATGCCCGGCGCGCGGCACTTCATGATGCCGACGATCAGTTCGACCGCCGCAGCAATGGAGGCGACTTCGATAAAGGAGAGGCCCAGCAGCCAGATGTCGGCACCAATGCCGGAATATGCCTTGTCAGTGGCAAGAGGCGGATACATGAACCAGCCTGAAGAGGGAGCGGCGTCGAAGAAGATCGAACCGCAAACGAAGACACCGCCGATCAGAAAGCTCCAGAAGCCGAAGGCGCCAAGACGGGGAAATGGCAGTTCACGCGCACCGAGCATTGGCGGCAGCAGAAAGATCGCGACGGCCTCGAAGATGGGCACGGCAAACAGGAACATCATCACGGTGCCGTGCAGCGTGAAGGCCTGGTTATAGAAGTCGGCAGAGAGGAAATTGTTTCCCGGAACCGCGAGTTGCGTGCGCACAAGAAGCGCCAGAACGCCGCCAAACAGCATGAAGGCAAAGGCCGCACCCCCGTACCAGAGGCCAACCTGCGTATTGTTGACCGAAGTCCAGTAACGCCAGCCGATCGGCGTCTTCCAGACGAGGCGCAGCTGTTCTTCCTCGATCTTCTCTGCGGAGGGCAAGGCGTTTCGCGTGATGCGGGCTTTGAGGGTTGTCATTCGAGTCCCTTCAGCCAGGAGGCGATTTCGGCGATGTCCTGTTGGGGCAACATGTTGAAGTCGGGCATCTTCGAACCCGGCTTGATCAAATGCGGATGGGCGATGAAGCTACGAACGGCCTCATCGTCGGTGGGCAAAACGCCGGCACCAATCGTTCCCCGCGAACCCATATGCGAGAGATCCGGGCCGACACCACCCTCAGCTTGTGTGCCCGCAACGCGGTGGCACGCGCCGCAGCCGTTGCGAAGGAATATGTCGCGTCCGGGCAAGGATGCGCCGGGCGAAGGGTTCGCCCGCACAGCCAGCCATTCCCGGAAGGCAGCGGGCTGCATGGCGACGGCCGTGAAGGTCATCAGCGCGTGCGAGGTCCCGCAATATTCCGCGCAAGGGCCGCGGTAGGTGCCAGGTTTGGTAGCCAGCAACGAGAGCCGATTCACGCGACCCGGGATCATGTCCATCTTGCCACCGAGCGCGGGAATCCAGAAGGAATGGATGACGTCGGTGCTTTTCAGCAAGAACTCGACGCGCTCGCCAACCGGCAGCCTGATCTCGTTGGCGGAAAGAATAGGAACGCCGCCGTCAGCCGGGTGGTAGGCGACCCGCCACCAGAATTGCTCACCGGTCACTTCGATCCTGAGACCATTGGCTTCGCCGGCTCGTGCGAAAGGTCTCAGTCCAGGCATCAACCAAAGCGCATAGCCTAGCAAGAGAAAGAGGAGTAGCGAAGGAATGGCTGCCCCGCCCCAGAAAATCAGCCGGCTTGCAATACGCTCGTCTATGGGAGTGCGCTCATGACGCGTCGCGTGGACCAGAAGACCGATGACCGTCAGCCAGATAAAACCGCCAGCAATGGCCATGGGCCAGAAAAGGTCAGCGATCTGGCGCGCTTCCTCTCCGGCCGGATCAAGCGCCGACTGGGCTCCCGAGCAGCTGGAACAGGTTCCCAAGCATAACCACAGCGCGAGCCAGCGCACCGCAGCGAGTTCCGTAATCCGGGCGCTTGTGCTTGGAACTGTTGACGAATCTATCCCTCCAATCGATGCCCTTGCTCACAAACGCGCCCGCAACCGAGTGGTTGCGCCAAAACTTCAGTTTAGCGGCAATGGCCAGTGCTCATGCAATCTATGCGCGTCATTTGTGCGCCGGTAGGCTTCGCCGAGCCGGCCGTCGATCTCGAACATCTCGATCAGGAACCCGCGCCTCCGGCGCGGTTGCAACGCCAGTCCTGTAAATGTCCGCAACGCCAAGGGGGCGGCTCAGCCATCCTCCCTGGCGACCAGTAGAAAAGGTTCGCGCTCCGGCGTCGTCACCGAAAAGCCCGAAGGGCCCACCGCGCTGAAAAAGCGATGGAACATGTCGATGAAGACACGCACGAAGAGTGGCTTTGCCGAACCGTACATGTCGGCGACGATCAGCGTCGGTGGCGGCAGTTCATCGAGGATTGGTCTTCGAACGATCTCCTCGCCATCGGCGGTGGCGCGGCCGATCGGCCGCATGTTGAGGACGGCCATGCCGAAGCCGGATGCGACGGCCGAGCGCACCGTTTCGTAAGAGCGCGTGCGAAAGCGCACCTCCGGCCGTTTCGCCAGCACGTCGAACAGGGTCAGGAGATAGGTCGCCGTGTGCGGCAGGTCGAGCAGCACCAGCGGCCGTGCCGCCAGTTCCGCCAGCCAGATGCCGTCGCGCGCGGCAAGGGGATCGTCTGCATTGAGCACGGCATGCGCCGGTACCTTGCAGATGCGGGTGACGCTGTCGATACCGATTGGACCGATATCGTAGAGAATGGCCAGATCGATCTGGCCGGCGACAAGCCGTTCCTGCAACTGGACCTGGTCGGCCTCGACAAGGTCGATCTCGACATCGCCGACGCTGTCGAGGTAGCTGCGCAGCATCTCCGGCATGAACAGCGCGCCGAACGGCTCGAAGCAGCCGATGCGCAGGACCTTCGGCACGCGCCCGTTGAGGTCTCCGATCGACCGGTTGAACTCCGTTTCCGCCGCCAGCATGATGCGGGCGGCGGCGACGAAGCGTTGGCCGGCCGGCGTGATGGAGACGCCGCGCGCCGGCCGCCTGTCGAAAATGCGCGCCCCCATCCCGGCCTCGGCCAGAGTGATCGCCGCGAGGATCGAGGATTGCGAGATGTAGAGCGATCTGGAGGCCGCCAGCACGCTGCCAAGGCGGGCGACTTCGCAGACATAGCGCAACTGCCGAATGGTCAGATTCATGGCTCTTTGTTACATTAAATAGCGAATATTCCCCACAACA
This sequence comes from Mesorhizobium sp. M1066, assembly GCF_040318635.1. NCBI lineage: Bacteria > Pseudomonadati > Pseudomonadota > Alphaproteobacteria > Hyphomicrobiales > Phyllobacteriaceae > Mesorhizobium > Mesorhizobium sp. M1066. Next base: position 10,361 of record NZ_JAMYMR010000025.1, on the reverse strand, counting down.
ATACATTTTATGGTGATGAAAAAACCCGCCAGATTGCCCGGGCTGACAAGGCTGCCGCAAGAGCGGCCATGAAGTGAGGGGTTCGAACTGCATGCCGAATGGGCTGTCTCCCATTGCCGACGCCGATGATCTGTGTCGCCTGGCTGCTGCGGAGCTTAGCGCCGCCTACCGCGCTGGATCGCTGTCGCCCGTCGAGGTGACGCTGGCGGCGCTGGATCGCGCCGAAGCGATCAATCCGCTTTTCAACGCTTTCACCATGATCGACCGTAAGGGTGCGATCGAGGCCGCAGGTGCTTCCGAGAACCGCTGGCGGGCAGGCGAGCCGCTGTCGGCGGCCGACGGCATACCGACGACGCTGAAGGACATCGTCTGGGTCGAGGGCTGGAGCGTGCGTTACGGCAGCAGGACGACGACTTCCGCCGCCTATGACAAGGATGCCCCCGCCGTTGCCCTGCTGCGCAGAGCCGGCGCCGTCTTCATCGGACAGACGACGACGCCCGAATTCGGCTGGAAGGCGATTACCGACAGCGGCCTCTGCGGCATCACGCGCAATCCCTGGAATGCGCAAAAGACCCCCGGCGGTTCCTCCGGCGGAGCGGCGGTGGCCGCCGCCACCGGCGCCGGCGTCTTCCATCTCGGTACCGATGGCGGGGGCTCGATCCGCATTCCGGCCTCGTTCACCGGCATCGCCGGATTGAAGCCGACCTTCGGCCGCGTGCCCGCCTATCCGTCCAGCGCGTTCGGAACCGTCGCCCATATCGGACCGATGGCGCGGACAGCACTCGATCTTTCCGTCATGGCCGGCGCCATGTCCGGCCGCGATATCAGCGACTGGCAGCAAGGCGTGGGAACGCTGGCGCCGCTTGGCCGGATCGAAGAAGTTTTGCGGGGCGCCCGGATCGGCTACTGGTCGAAGCCGCCTTCAGGAGCGCTGGATTCCGGGATCGCCGCCGTCGTCTCCCACGCCTTGACGTGTTTCGACGCCTTCGGCGCGACGGTCGAGCCGATTGATCTTCCCGGTGGCGATCTCCTCGATCTGTTCCAGCATCACTGGTTCACCGGCGCCGCGGCGCGGCTGGCGCTGGTTCCGCCGAGCGAACGGGCGGGCATCGATCCGGGCTTCCTGGAGATCGCGCAGGCTGGGGCGGCGTTCGACGTCCATACGCTCGTCGCCGCACAGTTGGAGCGCGCCGAATTCGGCGCCGCCATGGACCGGCTGCTAGACGACTATGATTTCATCGTTTCGCCGGGGACATCGATTCCAGCCTTCGACGTTGGCCTTGAAGTGCCTCTGGGCAGCGGCCTCTCGCGATGGATCGAATGGGCGGCGTTCAGCTACCCGATCAATCTCAGCCAGCAACCGGCCTGCGTCATCCCCTGCGGCATGACCGAGGCGGGCCTGCCCGTCGGCTTCCAGATCATCGGCGCGCGCGGCGACGATGCCCGCGTGCTTTCGGCGGCAGCCGATCTGGAAGCCGCTTTCGTGCCCATGACCCACGCGTTTCGCCAGAAAGATCTGGTGTGAAAGATTTCGCATGAAGAAAAGACTCTAACCAGCGCCAAAAAGGGGAACTTTGCCATGATGAACAGACGTGCAATGCTGCAGGGCGTGGTCGGCACGGGTGCGGCCGGCGCCGCGCTTCTTGCCGATATGAACACTGCGGCGATCGCCCAGGACACCAAGCCCATTCCGGTCGGCTCGGCCCTGCCGATGTCCGGCATCGCCGCCGCCGACGGCATCGAGTTCAAGAACGGTCTCGAACTTGCCGCCGAGGAGATCAATGCGGCGGGCGGCATTCTCGGCCGGCCTGTCGAGATCCACATCGAAGACACCAAGGAAATGGGCGCCGACCTCGTCAGCCAGTCGATGCAGCGCCTGATCGACCGCTTCGAGGCGCCGGTCATCATCAATGGCTACAATCTCGGCACCAACATGATCGAGATGGACGTCGCCGCCGACAACGACGTCATCATGATGCACTACAACACGCTGATTTCGCACAATGAGAAATTCAAGACCGACCCTGCCCGCTATTACAGCTCCTTCCAGGGCGATCCGCCGGAGTTCTGGTATGGACCGGGCTGCCTGAACTTCCTCAAGACGCTTGCCGCGGACGGCAAATGGAAGGCGCCCAACAAGAAGATCGCCATCATCCCGTCTGCCAACGAATATTCGATCGTCATCGCCAACGCGATCCGCGACAAGGCCGCCGAATACGGCTTCGAGGTTAGTCTGTTCGAGACCGTTCCGTTCCCGACCAACCAATGGGGACCGACGCTGGCGAAACTCCGCCAGGACCCGCCGGCGGCGATCCTGGTCACGCACTTCCTGCCGCAGGACCTGGCGCAGTTCATGGTCCAGTTCCTCGCCGAGCCGATCAACAGCCTGATCTACATGCAGTACGGACCATCGCTGCCGGCTTTCCGCGAGATCGGCGGCGAGGCGGTGAACGGCGTCGTCTATTCGACGGTGATCGGCTGCCTGCCGGACGATTTCTCCAAGCTGTTCCGCGAGAGCTACCGGGCCAAATTCGGTCCGAACTCGGCCTACATCACGGGATCGCAGACCTATGACGGCCTGTGGATGTGGGCGCTTGCCGCGGCAATCGCCGGTGGTCCAGGCGAACCGATGGACAAGGCGCAGACCACCAAAGTGGCCAATGCGATGAAGCGCCTGGTCTATCGCGGGGTCAACGGCACCTACCGGGCCGATCCGGCCGGCCAATCGGCCTTCTGCTATCCGACGCAGGTGGCCGATCCGTCGCTTGGCATGCCGCACCAGTTCCTGCAGCATCAGGATTACAAAATCGATCCGAAGCTGATCGCGCCGGCGCTCTATGCCACGGACAGCTTCATCCTGCCGCCATGGATCAAGTGACCGGACGCGGAAATGAAACCAACGACACCGGCCGGGCCCTTTGCCCGACCGGCTCCATTGGGTGAGAAATATGACTGAGGCCGCCGGTCCGATGCTGGTTTGTGACAGTGTGGTCAAACGGTTCGGCTCGCTGGCCGCCGTCGACGGCGTGTCGATGGTGGTCAATGCGGGCGAGATCGTTGGCATTGGTGGGCCGAACGGCGCCGGCAAGACGACCTTCTTCGACGTGGTGACCGGGATCACGCCGGCCAGTGGCGGCCGGGTGCATTTCGGCGACACCGACATTTCGGCGCTTCCGGCCGACCGCATCTGCCAACTCGGCATTGCCCGCACCTTCCAGCTCAATGCCGCCTTCGACAGCTTGACCGTTCGCGAAAACATCGAGATCGCCGCCTATTTCGGCCGGCAGCGGCGAAGGCTGGCCGGCTTCCGCCTCGGCGAGGATGTCCGGCAGGCAACGATCGAAGCGCTGGACTTCGTCGGGCTCGCGGCCAAGGCCGACGAGACCGTGGCGCGGCTGCCGGTGCTCGACCGCAAGCTGCTGATGATTGCCGGCGCCATCGCCACCCGGCCGAAAATGCTCTTCCTCGACGAGCCGGTGGGCGGGCTCAACGTCGCCGAGATCGACCAGATCATGGCGATGGTGCTGAAACTGCGCGACCAGGGACTGACCATCGTCCTGATCGAGCACGTCATGCGCTTTCTCCTGGCGCTCTCCAGCCGCGTGATCATCATGCACCATGGCAAGGTGATATTCGAAGGCCGGCCGGACAAGGTCGCCGAGGACCAGACCGTAGTCGAAACCTATCTCGGCCAGGGCACGCAGAAACGGCTGAAGAAATTCTTCGATGAGCAAGCTGCCATGACGAATCCGGCGGTGGGGGGAACGCCATGACGGGCGCAGCCGCAAAACCACCTGTCCTGCAACTCGACGGCATCGTCTGCGGCTATGACGGACTCGACGTGCTCAAGGGCATTTCGCTGACCGTTCATGCCGGTGAATTCATCACCGTCGTCGGCCCGAACGGCCATGGCAAGTCGACATTGCTCAAGACCATTTCCGGCCTGGTGCCGCTGCGCGGCGGTCAGATCAGCATCGACGGCCGGCGCCTGTCCGGCAAGCCGCATGAGACGGCGATGCTGGGCGTCGCCCACGTGCCTCAGGGCGATATGCTGTTCGCGCAGATGAGCGTGCTCGAAAACCTTTTGATGGGCGGCTATCTCGCGCCGGACAAGGCCGAGGTCGCGCGTCGGCTGGACGAGGTCTGCGCGCTTCTGCCGAAGCTTGCCGACCGTCGCAACCAGATCGCCTCGAGCCTATCGGGCGGCGAACGGCGCATGGTCGGCATAGGCCGCGGCCTGATGATGGGCGGGCGCATCCTGTTGATCGACGAGCCGTCGCTTGGCCTCGCGCCACTGATCATCGATCAGGTCTACGACGTCATTTCGCAACTGAGCAAGGCTGGGCGCACGATCCTGCTGGTGGAGGAGAACCCGGCCCGGGTCGAGGACCTCGCCGACCGCCTGCATCTGCTCGACGACGGCGCCATCGTCTGGTCAGGCAAGCCCGCCGAACTGATGGCGCGCGACGAACTCCTTGCAACCTACCTCGGAGGCTGACGCCATGACCGACGTTCTCATGGCCATTCTCGTCGCCGGCTTCACCTCGGGCGCGCTCTATGCGCTGGCGACGGTCGGACTGTCGCTGGTCTGGGGTTCGATGGGCATGCTCAACATGGCCCATGCGGCGATGCTGACGCTTGGCGGCTACGTCGCCTTCACGGTGATCACCTCGCTCGGCCTGCCGGTCGCGATCGGTTTCGCCGGTGCCATCGTCGCGGGTGCTTTGGCCGGCGCCATCCTCTATTTCGCGATCGTTCGCAATCTCCTGCAGAACGACAAATCGACATTCGAAGCCAACGTCATGATCGCCACGGTCGGCATCGGCATCGCCCTCGAGAATGCCATCCTCCTTACCTATGGCGGGCAGCCGCTGAAGCAGCCGGTTTCGATCGCCGGTGCCTTACGCCTGGGGCCGCTGACGCTGCCCTGGCAGAACCTTCTGATCATCGCGGTGGTGGTCGTGATGATGGTGGTCGTCTCGGCGGCGCTCGGCCGCACGCGGATGGGCCGTGCGATCCGGGCGACGGCGCAGAACCGCGACGCGGCGCAGCTCATGGGCGTCGCCGTCAACCGCGTCTACCTGCAAGTGCTGATGCTGTCGGGCGCGCTCGCCGGCATCTGCGGTGTCATGGTCTCGTCGATGACGCAATTGTCGCCGCCACTCGGCAACGACCCGATGCTGAAGGCCTTCATCATGTGCGTGGTCGCCGGTCTCGGCAATCTGCCGGGCGCCATCGCAGCAGCACTTGGGCTGGCGTTGCTCGAATCCTTGGTTCAGTACGCCTTCGGCGCCAGGTGGGGCTTTCCATCGCTGCTGTTCGTCGTCATTGCCGTGCTGATCTGGCGGCCGTCCGGCCTTTTCGGCCACGCCGAAATCCGGCGCATGTGAGGGGCATCATGACAGAGACACGCCCCATGTCCCGTTCCTCCATGTCTCGCTCGGCCAGGACTGATCTTGCCATCAGCCTGATGCTGATCGCGGCGGCGATCGCGCTGCCGTTCCTGGTCGACAGCCGCTACATCCTTGGCCAGATCGTGCTGGCGCTGTTCTATGCGACGATCGCCTCGCAGTGGAACCTCCTGTTCGGCTTCTCGGGCATCTTCTCGCTAGCGCAAATGGCGATCTTTGCGTTCGGCGGCTATGCGACGGCGATGCTCTGCTTCTATTTCGGCTGGAACGTCTGGGCAGCACTTGTGCCGGGCGCGCTGGGCGCCGTGCTGTTCTCGCTGGTCGTCGGCCTCGCCTGCCTTCGCCTGACCGGCGTCTATGTGGCGCTGCTGACGCTGGCGATCGCCCAGACGATGTATCTGCTGATCGTCACCGACACCGAATGTTTCGTCATGGTCGGCTCCGTCTGCCGCCAGTTCACCGGCGGCGCCGTCGGCTTTGCCCGCTTCGGCGACCTCGGCACCAGGGCCTTGCTCCGGGCGCAGTGGCTGGTCGGCAATTACGCCATCATCGCGGTGCTGTTCGCGCTCACCATGGTCTTCACCTACGCGATCGTCAAAAGCCCTATCGGCCTTGCCTTCCGGGCGCTGAAGGACAATCCGGGCTATGCGGTGGCCCGCGGCGTCAACCGCTTCCAGGCGCAGCTTCTGGTGTTCGGCATCTCCGCCTTCTTCACCGGGCTGGCCGGCGGTTTCTATGCCGCGCATTTCCAGGCGATCGGCCCCGGTGTGCTGTCGATGTCGCAACTTATGTTCATCATCGCCATCGTCGTGGTCGGCGGCGTCGGCACGTTCTGGGGACCGCTGGTCGGGACGGTGGTGCTGGTGCTGGCTGACGAATTGATGCGAGAGAGCGGCGAGTTCCGCACGCTCGGGCTCGGCCTGATCATCGCCCTGTCGGTGGTGTTGATGCCCAAGGGGCTGGTCGGCCGTTTTGGTGATCTCGTCGACTGGCTCGGGCGCCGTCGCGCCAGCCCCGACAGCAAGCCGGCAGCAAGCAGCATTGTGCAAAGCCCGACCCCGGCCGGAAAGTGAGAGACTGACGATGTTCGAAACGATCATAGTGGGCGCCGGCTCGGCCGGCTGCGTGCTGGCAAACCGGCTCAGCGCCGATCCTGCCCGCAAGGTGCTGCTGCTGGAGGCCGGGCGCGAGGCGCCGCTCGCCTCGGACGTGCCGTCGGACTGGCCGACCATGTTCAACACGCAAGTCGACTGGGGCTACCACACCGAGCCGCAGGCCGGCTGCCGCGGCAGGCGGGTGTTCTGGCCGCGCGGCAAGATGATCGGCGGCTCCGGCGCGCTGAACGCCATGATCTATATTCGCGGCCTGCCGTCCGACTATGATGGCTGGGCGGCGATGGGCTGCCCCGGCTGGGCGTGGGCTGACGTGCTGCCGGTGTTCAAGGCCAGTGAAAGCAATGCCGAACTCGGCAACGACCCGCTGCACGGCGCCGACGGGCCGCTGCATATCGGCAATGTCGGACATGTCGATCCCAACGAGCTTGCCTGGATCGAGGCCTGCAAGGCCGCAGGCTACAAGCAGAACCGCGATTTCAACGGCGTCGAGCAGGAAGGCGTCGGCCTGTTCCAGTTCACCATCAAGAATGGCGAACGCTGGGGCACCGGCAAGGCCTATCTGCGCCCGGCGCGGGAACGACCCAACCTGACCGTGAAAACCGGTGTGCTGGCGACGGGCCTGATCGTCGAGAAGGGCCGGGTCAAGGGCATCCGCTATCTCGTCAATGGCGAACCTGAGACCGCTTTCGCCGACAGCGAGGTGGTGCTGTCCTCGGGCTCGATCGGCAGTTGCCAGCTGATGCTGCTTTCGGGCATCGGGCCGGCCGACGAACTCGCCCAGGTCGGCGTTGCTCCCGTGCACGACCTCCCGGGCGTGGGCAAGGATCTGCAGGACCACATCAACATTCCGATCACCTTCTATACCAAGGACAAGATCGGCGTCGGCGCCTGGACCGACGAGACGCTGCAGCGCGACTTCGCGGAATGGCAGACATCGCGCAGCGGTCCGCGTTCCTCACCCTGGGTGGCGGCGGGCGGCTTCGTCAAGAGCCGGCCCGATATCGAGCCGGACCTGCAGCTTTACGGCGCCATCAGCCCGCATCGCGACTATGTTCGGTTCCTTTCGTCCAGACCCGGCATCACGCTGCACACCACGCTGCAGCGGCCAGACAGCCGCGGCGAGATTCGCCTGCGCTCGGCCAATCCAATCGAATATCCGGCGATCGACCCGCGTTACTTCATCAGCGACGAGGATGGCTCGGACATCGCCACGCTGGTCGAAGGCATCCGCATCAGCCGGCGCATCGCGGCGCAGTCGCCGCTTGCCGAAATGCTCGTCGGCGAAATCACGCCGAGCGCCGAATGCGAGAACGACGCCGAGATCGCCGACTATATACGCGGCCACTGCACGACGCTCTATCACCCGACCAGCACCTGCCGCATGGGTTTAGATGCGATGGCCGTCGTCGATCCGACGTCGATGAAGGTTCATGGGCTGGACGGGCTTTGCATCGCCGACGCCTCGGTCTTTCCGAAAATGGTGTCGGGCAACACCAACGCGCCGACGATCATGATCGCCGAACGCGCCGCGTCAATGATCCTGGCGGGCTAGGAAACAAAACATGACGACAGGCTGGAATTTCCACGAACTCTATCTCTGGCACGAGACCGGCAATGCCGCGCAGTTCTTTCAGCCGAGCCTGACCATCGAGCCAGGCGAGCATGCGGAGAATGCCGACACGAAACGCAGATTCCGCAATCTGATGGAGGTTTCGGGCCTGACCGAGAAACTATCCAAGATCGCCTCCGTCGCGGTGAGCGAGGATGACCTCGCCCTGTTTCACGACCGCGACTACATCAGCCGTATCAAGCTGCTCAGTGATGGGCGCGGCGGCGATGCGAGCTATCTCACCCCCTTCGGCCATGGCAGCTACGAAATCGCCTGTCTGGCCGCCGGCGGCACGGCAGCGGTGATGGATGCGGTGTTGAGCGGCGATGTCGACAATGGCTATGCGCTGGTACGCCCGCCCGGCCATCATGCCGAGCGCGGGCAAGGCATGGGCTTCTGCCTGTTCGGCAACGTTCCGGTCGCTATCCTGAAGAACCGGGCCAAACATGGCTTCGAGCGGGTCGCCAGCGTCGACTGGGATGTTCATCACGGCAACGGCACCCAGTCCGCCTTCTATTCGGACCCGTCGGTACTGACCATCTCGATCCATCAGGACGGGCTTTATCCGGATGACAGCGGTCTTCACAAGGAACGCGGCGAGGGCAAGGGCGAAGGCTACAACATCAATGTACCGCTGCCGGCCGGCTGCGGCCACGGCGCTTACATGTCCGTCTTCGAACGCGTCGTGCTACCGGCGCTCAATCGCTACAAGCCTGATCTCATCGTCGTGCCGTCGGGCTTCGACGCCTCGGCGGCCGATCCGCTGGGGCGCATGATGCTGCATAGCGGCAGCTACCGCGACATGACGCGGATGTTGATGCAGGCGGCGGACGACCTCTGCGGCGGGCGCCTGATGATGTCGCATGAGGGCGGCTATTCGGCCTCCTACGTTCCCTATTGCGGCCTAGCGGTGATGGAGCAACTGTCCGGCATCAGGACGCATATCGACGACCCGTTCCTGCCGGTCTTCGAAAGCTATGCCGGCCAACCCTTGCAGCCACATCAGGCGGCCGCTGTTTCCAGGGCGGAGGAACTTTTGGGCGGCATCGCCTAGAATTCTGATTGCGGTCAGCCAATGAGGCGATCTCAAGACGCCCAATCTCACAAATGCGGGCTTGCGCTGACGGTAGGACGTGCGGCTAATGCATGTTGCCCAAAAGTGGCCCCGGTTTGGGACAACGACATGCATGAAAACAAAGACTTAAAGCGCGTCGCATGAATCCGTTTCAACGCGACGCACTTTAAAGTACCGTTCGCACCGAAACGTCACCGGGAAAGCCATTTTCTGTATATGTTTCAAATGGTTGATCTACAAAAAAGCACCGTCAGGCCGAGAAACGGGTGACTGTCCTTTCTCGGACGTTGATTCACGTACGAAAAGTACCGCCAGATTGATCTGCTGCCCTTCACATGCAACGAAGCCCGTGTTTGCACGGGACCAGAAAAATCAGTGACTTAGACAGTCGGAGACTTCAGTTGATGATGAACCGGCAAGGTGTCTCATGGGCCTGCGGCGGCACGAAAACGGCAAAATTCATGTCGCAGGCGCAGGCTTCCGACGTGTGGGAATAGACGCCCTGCACGCCGCCATGCGATCTGTGACGCAGGTCTGATCGACCGGCGGCGCGGGCATTCCGGAATGCCTGCGCCACCGGTCTTACGCCGATGCTGGGGAAGCCGGTATTTTGGGAACACAGAGCTTTCAGCGCGGCGTATGGCTCAAATCGATCAGTAGACCACCACGCTGCGAATGCTTTCACCGGCATGCATGAGATCGAAACCCTTGTTGATGTCCTCGAGCTTCAGCGTGTGGGTGATCATCGGGTCGATCTGGATCTTGCCGTCCATGTACCAGTCGACGATCTTGGGCACATCGGTGCGGCCGCGCGCGCCGCCGAAGGCGGTTCCCATCCAAGTGCGGCCGGTGACCAGTTGGAACGGCCTTGTCGAAATCTCCTGGCCGGCGCCGGCGACGCCGATGACGACCGACTTGCCCCAGCCGCGATGCGAGGCTTCCAGCGCCTGCCGCATCACCTTGGTGCTGCCGGTGCAGTCGAATGTGTAGTCGGCGCCGCCGATCTGGTCGGCGCCACGCTTGGTCATGTTGGCGAGGTGAGGCACGACATCGCCGTCGATTTCCGTCGGATTGACGAAATGCGTCATGCCGAACCGCTCGCCCCACTCCTTCTTGTCGTTGTTCAAATCGACGCCGATGATCATGTCGGC
>NZ_JAMYMR010000024.1:0-92745 GCF_040318635.1 Mesorhizobium sp. M1066 | reverse complement strand
CCACGGCCTTCAGTACTTCCAATCCATAGCACACGGCTGGAGCCTGCGAGATGTGTGAATCGCCTAGCCCACTTCGTGGGGGAGAGGAACCCAAGCCCTGCTACGTCCCGCCATCCTCTTTCCATCAAGACGCGGTTGGACTTATCTTGCCAATTGGCAAATACATGCTATATATCTGCCAATAGCGAGGCACCAAAATGCAGCTTCAGTCCATAGTCACCACGCCGGCCACGGTTGGCAGCACCATCTCGGATGAAGAGGCCGGCGCGCTGGCGCGCACCACGGTCAATCTGTTCAAAGCCTGGAACCTCACCGACCTCGAGGCCTGCATCCTGCTCGGCGGCATGTCGGCACGCACCTGGGCACGTTGGAAGACTGGGGCGAAGGAAGGCGGAGTCGGCAGGATCGACCGCGACCTGCGCACCCGCATGGCGCATCTGATGGGCATCCACAAGGGCCTGCGCTATCTGTTCACGGAGCCGGCACGCGGCTATGCCTGGATCCGCAAGCCCAATGCCGTCTTCGGCGGCCAGTCGGCGCTTGACCTGATGCTGCGCGGCGAAATCTCCGATCTCTCGGCGATGCGCGAATGGCTCGATGCGGAGCGTGGTGCATGGTGAGTGGGCTTGCGGTCCGGCGCGGCGTCCATTGGCACCAGACCTTCCGCATCATCCGCTCCATCCATCCGCCCATCGACCTCTTCGAGGACATTGCCGACCCGCGCGACTGGGAGGCGCTTGCCGCCGTTGAGGCGAAGACAAACCCGCGCATAAGGTTGGAGATTGGCGATCTAGGCAAGGTGTCGGCCGCAAGGCGGGTTTCCGGCCGCGGCGCCAGCTTCGTGATGGCGCCCTTCGTGCACTGCTCGACGCTGAGGCCAGGCCGCTTCTCGGATGGCAGCTACGGCATCTACTATGCCGGCGACAGTGAGGACGTCGCGCTGGCCGAGACCATCCACCATCATCAGAAATTCATGCGTGCCACCAACGAGGGGCCGGGCTGGACGGCGGATTTCCGCGTGCTGATCGGCAGCGTCGACCGTGACCTCGATGATGTCAACGCCGTGCCCGGCGTGCTCGACCCGGACGACTATTCCGCCTCGCAGGCGGAAGGGCGGGCGCTGCGGGCCGAAGGCAGCGACGGACTGGTGTGGAACAGCGTGCGCATGCCGGGCGGCTGCTGCATCGGCATCTTCTGGCCCGATGTCATTACCATTCCAGTCCAGGGCCGCCACTACAGCTATCACTGGGACGGCGCCCGCGTGGACTTCGTGCGCCAGCACGATACGGGAAAGGTGCTGGCCGTCACGTGATGGCGGCGCACACCCTTTACAGATCGTGAGGGAGTCGGTATCCACGAATCTATAAATCCAAGGATTCGGATATATGGATAAGAAGGCCACTTTGAACGCGCTGGCCGCGCTTGGCCAGGAGACGCGGCTGGATGTCTTCCGCCTGCTCGTGTGTGCCGGCCCGGAAGGCATTCCGGCAGGCGAGATCGCAACGAGGCTCGACACGGTCCAGAACACCATGTCGGCGCATCTGAAGGTGCTCGCCCATGCCGGGCTGATCCGTCCCGAACGCGACGGAAGGACCGTGCGCTATGTCGCCGATATGACCGGCTTGCGCGACCTGCTGGCCTATCTGATGGAAGATTGCTGCAATGGCGCGCCGGAGCTCTGCCGTCCCGTCATCAATGCCGTGACCTGTGACTGCTGAGGGGCTTGTGACTGTCCGCCGCGCGCCGTTCGAACAAGGAAAGCCATCATGACCGATCATGCTTTGAACGCAGCTGAGGCGACGCGGCCCGGCATCGGCTTCGTAGAGAAGTATCTGACGGTGTGGGTGGCATTGTGCATCGTCGCGGGCATCGCACTTGGCCATCTGCTGCCGGGCGTGTTCGGCGCCATCGCGTCGGCCGAGATCGCCAGGGTCAACATTCCTGTCGCCGTGCTGATCTGGCTGATGATCGTGCCGATGCTCTTGCGCGTCGATTTCGCCTCGCTGGCCAGGGTCAGCACCTATTGGCGCGGCATCGGCGTGACGCTGTTCATCAACTGGGCGGTGAAGCCGTTCTCGATGGCGCTGCTGGGCTGGCTCTTCATCGGCTGGCTGTTCCGGCCGTGGCTGCCCGCCGCGCAGATCGATTCCTACATAGCCGGGCTGATCATCCTTGCCGCGGCACCGTGTACGGCGATGGTGTTCGTCTGGTCGAACCTGACACGCGGCGAGCCGAATTTCACGCTGTCGCAGGTGGCGCTCAACGACGCGATCATGATCGTCGCTTTTGCGCCCATCGTCGGCCTGCTGCTCGGCCTGTCGGCGATCACCGTGCCATGGGGCACGCTGATGCTGTCGGTCGCACTCTACATCGTCGCGCCGGTGATCGTCGCGCAGCTGGTTCGTGGCCGGCTGCTGGCAGCGAGGGGACAGGTCGGGCTCGATGCCCTGCTTGCCACGCTGCAGCCCTTGTCGCTGATTGCCTTGCTGGCGACGCTGGTGCTGTTGTTCGGCTTCCAGGGCGAGCAGATCATCGCGCAGCCGCTGGTCATCGTGCTGCTGGCAGTGCCGATCCTGATCCAGGTCTATTTCAACTCCGGTCTTGCCTATCTGCTCAACCGCCTCAGCGGCGAGCGGCACTGCGTGGCTGGACCATCGGCGCTGATCGGCGCGTCGAACTTCTTCGAGCTGGCGGTGGCCGCCGCGATCGCGCTGTTCGGGCTGAATTCGGGCGCGGCCCTTGCCACCGTGGTCGGGGTGCTCATTGAGGTCCCGGTCATGCTGTCGGTGGTGTGGATCGTGAACCGCAGCAAGGGCTGGTACGAGAAGGGCGGCGCGGTCCGGAATACCATGTCGACCGGGAGGGCCTCGAAATGACCATCACCATCTACCACAATCCCGATTGCGGCACGTCGCGCAACACGCTGGCCATCATCCGGCAGTCGGGCGAGGAGCCGGAGGTGATCGAATATCTGAAGACGCCGCCGTCGCGACAAAGGCTGGTCGAACTGATCGCCGCGATGGGCATCACACCGCGAGACCTGCTGCGCGAAAAGGGCACGCCCTATGCCGAACTCGGCCTTGCCGACCCGAAATGGTCCGACGAGCAGATCCTCGATTTCATGCTGGCACATCCGATCCTGATCAACCGGCCGATCGTGGTCAGCCCGCTCGGCGTCGTCCTTGCACGGCCGTCGGAAAAGGTGCTGGACGTCCTGCCCAACCCGGAGATCGGCGCGTTCACCAAGGAAGATGGCGAGGTGGTTACAGGCGCCTCGGGCAAACGCGCCGGCTGATGTTATTTCCATATTTTTCGAAATTAAGTTGACGGCGCGAAAAGTGCCGCGTAGTTTATTTTCATGAAACTCGAAAAAGCAGCTGCCCAGCTTGAAGCACTCGGCAATCCGACGCGGCTTCAGCTCTATCGCATCCTGGTGCGCGCCGGTGACGACGGGCTTGCCGTCGGCAGCGTCCAGGGCAAGCTCGACATTCCGTCCTCGACGCTGTCGCATCACCTCAAACGGCTGGTCGACACCGGGCTTGTGACGCAGGAGCGGCAAGCGACGACGCTGATCTGCCGCGCCAACTATCCCGGCATGAATGCGCTGATCGGTTATCTCGCCGACGAGTGCTGCGCCGACGCCGCCTGCGCGCCCGCCGTCAGCAAAGCGCTGGCTTGATTTTTTGCGCTTATAATTCGAACATACCGGAAGGATCGAACCTATGGACATGATGGCAAACCTTCCCGTCGCGGTGATCGGCGCCGGCCCGGTCGGGCTGGCAGCCGCGGCGCATCTGGTCGAGCGCGGCATTCGTCCGGTGATCCTGGAGCGCGGCGAAAGCGTGGGTGCGGCGCTGCTCGATTGGGGCCATGTGCGGGTGTTTTCGCCATGGAAATACAACATCGATACGGCGGCGCGGGCGCTGCTCGACCGCTCCGGCTGGACGGCGCCGGACAGCCAGGGCCTGCCGACCGGCGGCGAGATCGTGCGCGATTATCTGGCGCCGCTTGGCCGGCTTCCCGCGATGGCCGCCAATTTGAAGCTCGGCGCCCAGGTGACCGCGATCACCCGTCAGGGACACGACAAGGTCGCCAATGATGACCGCAAGGACGCGCCCTTCGTCATCCGCTATCGCGATGCCGGCGGCGAACACCGCGTTCTCGCGCGCGCCGTCATCGACGCGTCCGGAACATGGTGGCGGCCAAATCCGATCGGCGTCGACGGGCTGCCGGTTTCCGGCGAAGGCGAGGCGTCGGCACGCATCGCCTATGGCATTCCCGACGTGCTCGGCAAGGCGAGAGAAGACTATACGGGCAAGCGCATCCTGGTCATCGGCGGCGGGCACTCGGCCATCAACGTCGCGCTGGCGCTGATGGAGTTGCAGGATGCGGCGCCCGGCACCGAAATCTTCTGGGCGCTGCGCCACGCCAGCATCGAGAGATTGCTCGGCGGCGGGCTGAACGACCAGTTGCCGGAGCGCGGCGCGCTTGGGCTGGCTGCCAGGCAGGCGATGGCGGATGGCAGGCTGAACATGCTGACGTCTTTCGCCGTCAACGGCATCAAGACGCAGGGCGAGGGGCTTGTTGTCGATGCCAGCCTGGGTGGCAAGCCGTTCAACCTGGCCATCGACCGCATCGTCGTTACCACCGGCTTCAGGCCAGACCTGTCGTTCCTGAGCGAAATCCGCATCGCGGTTGATCCCGCCGTCGAGGCGCCGCCGGCACTGGCGCCGCTGATCGATCCAAACTTCCACTCATGCGGCACGGTTCCGGCGCATGGCATTGCAGAGCTCGCCCACCCCGAACCGGGCTTCACCATCGTCGGCTCGAAATCCTACGGCCGTGCCCCGACCTTCCTGATGGCGACCGGCTACGAGCAGGTTCGCTCGGTGGTGGCCGACATTGCCGGAGACCATGCCGCGGCCCGCGAGGTCCGGCTGGTGCTGCCGGAGACCGGCGTGTGCAGCGCCGTCGGTGTCGTGACGGTAGCGGCAAGCGCCGGCTGCTGTGGCGGGCCCGCGCCGGCCGCTGTCGATGCCTGCTGCGTCAGGGATGCGGACGCCAAGGCCACGGGCGCATCGGGTTGCGGCTGCGCAACCGCGCCGGCCTCCGAGACGCGAGAGAATATGGCGGTCGGCGCCGATGCCTGAACGATCCGTCCTGCGCAAGGCGATCTGGGCGCTTGGGCTGACCCAGATCATCGGCTACGGCACGCTCTACTACAGCTTCTCGATCCTGGCGCCGGCGATGGCACGCGAATTCGGCCTCACGGAAGGTTGGGTATTCGCAGCACTGTCGGCCTCGCTGTTTGCCGGCAGCCTGTTCGCGCCGACTGCCGGGCGGTGGGCCGACCGCTTCGGCGCCGGCCGCATCATGACCGTCGGCTCGGTGGCGGCAGCCGTGGCGCTGGCGCTGTGCGCCGTCGCGCCCGGCCGCGTGAGCTTCGTTGTGGCCTTGCTGGCGATGGAACTGGCCTCCAGCTTCGTTCTCTACAGCGCCGCCTTCGTTGCGATCGTGCAGATCGGGGTTCCCCGACCGCAGCGCAGCATCACCCATCTGACGCTGATCGCCGGGTTCGCCTCGACCCTGTTCTGGCCGCTGACTTCGGCGCTGCATGCGCATCTGACATGGCGCGCGGTCTATCTTTTGTTCGCCGCTCTCAATCTCGGCCTATGCCTGCCGATCCACGCGTGGCTGATGCGCCTGTCGCGCCGCCATGCAACAGTTATGCCGCAAGAGCGCGGGTCCGCCCCTGATGAAGCGGGCACGCGGCTCGATGCGCGGCTCGGCCGGACCGCGTTCCTGCTCATGCTGGCGGGGTTCGCCACCGAGGGCTTCGTGCTGTCGGCGATCCTCATCCACATGGTGCCGCTGACGGCGGCGCTGGGGCTCGGAACCGCAGGCCTCTTCGTCTCGACCCTGTTCGGGCCGGGGCAGGTCGCCAGTCGGCTGATCAACATGCTGTTTGGCGGCCGCCTGCAGCAGACGCACCTTGCCGTCATCGCCGCATCGCTGATCACAGCAGGGCTGTGCGCACTGCTGCTGACGACGCCATGGCTGCCAGGCGCTTTCCTGTTCGTGTTGCTGTTCGGCCTCGGTTCCGGCCTCACCAGCATCGTCGGCGGCACCTTGCCGCTCGAACTCTTCGGCCGCGAGGGCTATGGTGCGCGGCTCGGATGGGCAAGTGCTGCCCGTCAGTTCACCTCGGCCTTCGCGCCGTTCGCGCTTGCCTTCATGATGGCGCGGACATCCGTCGCCAATTCGCTGTGGGTGTTGGTGGTCGTTGCCGCGGGAGGCGTGATCGCCTTCCTCGCCATCGCACTGCTGAGGCAACGTGGCGGCCAGATGGCGTTTGTGATTGGCGGCAGTCCGGGAGAGGCGGCCTGAATCAGAACATCGCGATGGCAGGGCGACTTGGCATCTTACCCCTCTGAAGTCAGAATTATGGACATATACCAATTTTTGGTATATGTTGACATCACCACCTTAGGATGGAGTTCATGCCCCGAAACACCTCTGTTTCCCTTGGCGACCATTTCGCCGGTTTTATCGATACGCAGGTTCAGACAGGCCGCTACGGTTCGGCGAGTGATGTCGTGCGTGCAGGCCTGCGGTTGCTTGAAGAGCATGAGGCCAAGGTCCGTGCCTTGCAAAACGCCCTCATCGCCGGTGAGGAGTCTGGCGCACCCGTTGCCTTCGACAGCACTGCATTCCTAGGCAAGATGCGGGCCAGGCATGCCAGGTGAGAGCCGCCAGTATCGGCTCTCACCGCTTGCCGAAGCTGACTTGGAAGATATCTGGCTCTACACGTTCAAACACTGGTCGCTGGAACAAGCGGATCGGTATCACCACGATTTGATCGATGCTGTCGAAGCCTTAGCCCGCGGCGTTAAAACCGGCCGCCGCACCGATGTGCGCGAGGGCTATTTCAAATACCCAGTCGGCCAGCATTTCGTTTTCTTCCGTCAATCCGAAACGACCCTGGATGTTATCCGCATCCTGCATCAACGAATGGACGTTGAACGACATCTGTGACGGGCGAAGTGTGTTCGCTACCCAAGGACCCGCGTAGATTGGCCGGAGTGCGCCCTTAGTGCCGTAGAATCCTGCTCAGGAACGCCCGGCTGCGGTCGGTCTTAGGGTGCGAGAAGAACTCGTCCGGCGTGCCGCTTTCGACGATGGCGCCGGCGTCCATGAACACCACGCGCTGGGCGACCTTGCGGGCAAAGCCCATCTCGTGCGTCACCACCATCATGGTCATGCCTTCCTCGGCGACCGCCACCATGACGTCGAGCACTTCGGAAATCATCTCGGGGTCGAGCGCCGAGGTCGGCTCGTCGAACAGCATGATCTTGGGCCGCATGCCGAGGCAACGCGCGATCGCCACGCGCTGCTGCTGGCCGCCGGAGAGCTGTGCGGGATAGGCATTGACCTTGTCGGCGAGGCCAACCTTGGCCAACAATTCACGGCCTGCTTTTTCAGCCTCGGCGCGCGGGATCTTGCGGACATGGATGGGGGCTAGCGTGACGTTCTCGAGTGCCGTCTTATGCGGGTAGAGGTTGAACGACTGGAAGACGAAGCCGATCTCGGTGCGCAGCTGCGTCATGTTGGTGGCGGGGTCGCCCAGGCGTTGGCCGTCGACGACGAGGTCGCCGTTCTTGATCGCCTCCAGGCCGTTGACGCAGCGGATCAGAGTGCTTTTGCCCGAGCCGCTCGGGCCGCAGACGACGACCACTTCGCGCGGCTCGACGCTGAGCGTGATGTCCTTTAGCACGTTGAGCGAGCCGAACCATTTGTTGACGCCGCGAAAGTCGATCATACCGGTCTTGGCAAGGCCCGTTGTGGTCATGTTTTCTGGACCTTTGGGGTTGGAAGTCACAACTGCACCTCGCCATGTGCCGCGCCCATGCGCTGCTCCAGCCGACGGGCCAGCATGATCAGGGGATAGCATACGATGAAATAGCCGACGCCGACGAGGAAGAAGACCAAGAGGCCGTTGGGCACACGCTGCACCACCAGCCAGCCGACGCGGGTGAGGTCGGTGAGACCGATGGCGGAGACGACGGAAGAATCCTTGATCAGCAGCACATACTGCCCGACCAGCGGTGGCAGCACGATGCGCATCGCCTGCGGCAGCACAACCTGGCGCATGCGCTGCCAGCGCGACAGGCCGGACGCCAGTGCCGCCTCGACCTGGCCTGATGGCACCGAGCGGATGCCGGCAGCGACGATCTCGCAGATGAAGCAGGCGGCCAGATTGGTCAGCGCGATGATGCCGGCGGTGAAGGCGTCGAGCTCGATGCCGAACTCCGGCAGGATGAAGAAGATCAGGAAGATCTGAACCAGGAACGGCGTGCCACGGATGAGGTCGACCCAGGCGCCTATCAAGCTGCTGATCAACCGGTTGCCGCCGGTGCGCAGGATGCCGAGGCCGAAGCCGAGCATGGTGCCCAGCACCAGGCTGATCAGCGACAGCACCACGGTCATGCCGAGGCCACGCAAGGCCAGCGGATAGGAGCCGGCGAGGCTTTGCAACTGTTGCCAGATCATGTCCGCGCCTCCGCCGTGCCGAGCCAGCGGCTGGACAGGCCAGCCAGTCCTTTCAGGCCGTAATAGAGCAGCAGGTAGAAGGCGGCGATGGTGAGAAAACCTTCCGCCGGCATGAAGCGATCGGAGGCGAGCAGCTGGCCGGCGCGTGTCAGTTCGGAAACCGAGATCAGCGACAGAAGGGCGGAATCCTTGACCAGCACGATCGCCTGGCCGAGCAGCGGCGGGATCGTCACCTTGAAGGCTTGCGGCAGCACGACAAGGCGCATGCGCTGGACATAGGTCATGCCCGAGGCGACGCTGGCTTCGACCTGACCGCGCGGGATCGACAAGATGCCGGCGCGAATGATTTCAGCGACATAGGCGCCGCTGTTGAGCGACAGCGCGAGGATGCCGACGACCAGCTCCGGCAGGACGAAACCGAGCCGGGGCAGGCCGAAATAGAGGAAATAGAGCTGGGCCAGCAGGGGCGTGGCGCGAACGGCGTCGATATAGGCCTTGGCCGGCACGCGAAACAGCCAGCCGCGTTGCAGGTTCATGGCGCACAGCACGATGCCGACGACGAGCGCGCCGACAAAGGACAGCGCCGACAGCCAGACGGTCGCGATCAGACCCTGCCCGAACAGAGGCAGATATTCGACGATGGTGCGGAAACTGAAATTTTCGAGCATCGTTGGGTGCAATCCCCAGAGTGCAGGAAACGACGGATGAAGCGAAATTCCAGGCGGTTTCGCGGCGCTTGAGACGCGCGCGAACCGCCTGGGTTTATCGCTGCTTAGTGGTCTTTCTTCCAGGCGTCGGAATTGACCCAGTAGTCGAGGTTCTTCTGCAGGCGACCATCGATGGTGACCTGGTTGAGGAACAGGTTCATCCAGACCAGCAGGTCCGGCTCGTCATAGCGGGTGGCGAAGGCAAGCGGCTCCTTCGATAGAAGGTCCGGCATGATGGTGAAGCTGCCGGCGGGATAGGCGGTCGACTGGCCCTTGACCGCCGAGACGTCGTTGACGCCGCAATCGGCCTGGCCGTTGTTGACGGCGTCGAGCAGGAGCGGACCGCCGCCCTTGTAGCTCTTGATGTCGGCGTCGGGGAAGGCTTTCTTGGCTTCCTTCTCGCCGGTGGCGCCGAGCAGCACGGCGATCTTGGTGCCCTTGGCCTTGCAGTCTTCGGTGGTCTTGAACTTGCTGTCGGCCTTGGTGAAGACGGTGCTGCCGGTGTACATGTAAGGCGTGGTGAAGGCGACCTTCATGCCGCGCGCCAGCGTCGGCGTCATGTCGGCGACCAAGAGGTCGGCCTTGCCCGACAGCAGTGCGGGGATCAGGCCGTCCCAGTCGAAGTCGAGGAAGGTGATTTTGACGCCCATTTCCTTGGCCATCAGTTCGGCCAGTTCGACCGAACTGCCGGTGCGTTCGCCATTGGCGCCAACCAGCGAGAAGGGCGGTCCCTGGGTCTGCACGGCGACACGCAGTTCGCCGCGCTTGGTGATGTCGTCCAGTGTTCCGGCTGTGGCAGCAGTGGTAAGGCCGGCGAGCGCAAGTCCGGCGATGAAAAGCTTGGCAATCTTCATTTTGGTAGTCCTCCTTGTTTTATTGTTCCATGTCTTCGTTGTTTTTCACCCTTTGGGGGTGCTTTTTGAGCGGCAGCGCCGTTGCCGGCGGCAGCCACCGTTCGAAAATCCTCAGTCCCAGGCCACCGTCTCGGTGACCTTGATGCCGCGTCTGGCAAGCTCGTCGAAGAAGGGTTCGTCAGGCACATCGAGCAGCGGGTTGAGCAGGCCGGGCTTGGTGATCTCGCCACGCGCCAGCATCTGCGCCACGATGCTGGCGGGGTAGCCGACACCGAGGCTCATGCCGAACAGGCCGGAAGCCAGGTCGCGTTCGATGATCAGGTCCGACGTCACCGTCTTGGCGCGGCCGTCTTCGTGGCCGGAAAAGACATTGCGCATCACGCAAAGATCCTTTTCGCCGGGGCCATATTGCAGTTGCGGGCCGAGCAGCCGGCCGAGGAATTCGCGCGGGCTGTTGGAGGTGCCGGGCACCTTGTCCTCAGAGAGGAAACCAAGCTCCTTCAACGGCGCCCAGAAGGCCGACCATCCCGGCCAGCGCAGCGTGTAGCGACCGGAGCGGCGCAGCCCCTTGGCTGCCTCCAGCATCTCGACATAGTGCAGCGCGTCGCCATTGGGGAAGGCTTCGAGCTTGCCCAGACCCGCAACCTCGATCTCATGGATGAACGGATTGTCGTGTTGCTGGCCGGCCGGCACCGCGACGCGTTTTCCGTCCTCGATCATAACGCTGTCGCGGTTCTGGCTGACCAGGACCATGTCGAAATTCCAGCTTACCTTGTAGCACAGCGGCTTGGCCATTGCCTTCGGCTCGGGGATGCCGCCGCAATAGGAATCGATCGCGGTGATCGAAGAGAACTGCTTGGCGGCGCGCGCGTAGAGCACGAGGTCGATGCCGGGGTCTAGCCCGCATTCGGTCATGATCGAGACGCCGGCCTGTTCGGCGGCCGATGCCAGATCGGCGATCGACTTGGCGTAGTTGGTGGTGACCAGCGGCGTGCGCGTGGCGATCGCGGCCTGCACCGCCTCGCGCATCAGCGGCTGCGGCAACAGGTCGATGACGGCGTCGACATCACCGAGCACAGCGGCCAGCGCCGGGCCGATCGCGCCTTCAGGCACGACGAAGCGCACGCGGGCAAGATCGGTCAGGCCGGCAAGCCGGGCCGGTCCGTCCGCTGCGGTGTCGACGCAGACGATTTCCTCGACGCCGTCGCTGGCAACAAGGTCGGCGATTGCCGCCCGGCCTTGCAGGCCGAGGCCACCGAGAACCGCGATCTTCATGCCGGCTCCTTGCGGTCGTCCGACCAGCAGCCTTCCGGCAGGCTGACCCATTTGTTGCAGGACGCCATGACGACGAAGGTTTCGCTGCGCACGACTTCGCCGGGCTCGCCGGCGCCGGGGATTAGCTCGCTGGTGACGCGGTAGAGATCGGCGACGTCGCCGGCCACCGTCACGTCGACGATGATGTCGAAGCGCCCGGTGACCACCGATGCCGAGTTGACGAAGGGCAGTTCGGCAATGCGTTGCGCCAGTTCGCGGGCCCGGCCGCGCCCTTGGGCATTGATGCCGACAATGGCCGAGATCAGCTCGGGGCGCTCGGTCAGGTTGAGCAGGCCGACGATCTTGAGCAGGTTGCGGTCGAGCAGGTTGCGCAACCGCGTGCGCACCGTCGGCACCGAAATCGCCAATATCTCGGCGATGCGGTTGATGCCCGGCTGTGCATCCTGCGACAGCTGTTTGACCAGCCGCCGATCGGTCAGATCGAGATGTTCCCGCAAAGTCCCCGTCTTTCACAAAAGGAAAAAACTTTGGCGATTTTTTTGCCAATGTGCAAACAAGCTACGTCACGGATATTTGAAAAGCAAGGCAATGATTCAGCGCTGCTGGGGATAGGTGGTCGCTGTCAGGGCTCAGACCAGCGCTGCCGCCAGCAGTTTTGCCTGTGGCGTCAAATCGTCGAAGCGGCGGGCACAGAGGTTGAGCTGGCGCGTCGCCCAATCGTCGGTCAGCCGCAGGCTTCGCAGCGAGCGTGCCGAGCGGCGCGCCGCACTTTCCGGCACGATGGCGATGCCCGCACCTTGCGCGACCAGCCGGCAGACATTGTCGAGGCCGGGCACGCGGATGCGGACATGCAGATGGCCGCCAAGGCGAGCGGCCTGTCGGGTGATGTGCTCCTGCAACGCATGGCCGGTGCTGAGGCCTACAAAGGATTCGCTGAGAACCTCAGTGAGGCTGATGGTGCGCTGGCCGGCTAGGCCGGGCCAGTTCCGCGCGGCGATCACCACCAGCCGGTCGGTGAAGAACGGTTTCTGCTCGAGATGTGAAAGGCCAGCCCAGGTCGCGGCGATGCCGATATCAGCCGCACCGCTGGCCACGGCTTGCGCGATCTCGTGGCTTGGGTGCTCGTCGAGATCGATGTCGATCCGGGGATGAGCGACAAGGAAAGCCGGCAGCATGTCGCGCAGCAGCTCGGCTGTGGCTGCGGTGTTGGCCATCAGCCGTACGCGGACGCGCAGACCCGTGGCATAGGCGGCGAGGTCGCCGGCCATCGCCTCGATCTGGTTTTGCACCGCCCTTGCATGATGCAGCAGCGCCTGTCCCGCCGGCGTCGGCACCACACCACGGCGGCGGCGCTCCAGGAGCGGCGCGCCGAGCCGCACCTCCATGCCCTTGATGCGGGCGCTGGCCGACGCCAGCGCCAGTCCGGCAAGCTCGGCGCCATGGGTGATGCTGCCGCGTTCGGCCACCAGCAGGAACAGGCGGAGATCGACCAGATCGAAGCGCATTCTTTTGCTCCTGCGAATATTCAGCGCCCGGGAAGGCGATCGGCCCTCCAGCCTTCGTCCTGGCCGAAGGCTGGCAGCACAACTTCCACATTGTGATCGGCCGGGATCTTCGTCAAACAGTTTCGAAGGAGAATTGTGATGAACAAACGAACGTCAGGCCGGCTCGGCATTCTCGAAAGCACGGCGATCGTGCTGGCCATTGCCGTGGCTGGCCTTGCCATGGCAAGAGCGGGATCAGGCCTGCGGGGATGCGCGGCGACGGTCGTATCCACCAGCCGCGATGCGGCGCCGGCAAAAGCCGCCAGCCCGGATGCCGACGCAACCGATATGCTGCTGCATGACTGATCCGGCCCTGAAGATACGATCATGCTGAGCGCCGGCGTCCTCGCCTGGATCGGCGCCGTCTTCCTCGCCGCCGGCTTCGTCAAGGGCGTCGTCGGCATGGGGCTGCCTACCGTTGCGATGGGCCTGCTGGCGGTGACGATGCCGCCAGGGCAGGCCGCGGTGCTGCTGCTGATCCCGTCGCTGGTCACCAATCTCTGGCAATTGCTGACCGGCCCGTCCTTCGGCCGCCTGTGCAAGCGGCTGTGGACGATGATGGCCGGCGTGATGCTCGGCACGGTTGCCGGCGCCGGCCTGCTGACCGGCACGCATACGGGCGCGGCTTCTGCCGGGCTGGGCGCGGCACTGGTGCTTTATGCGATCCTCGGCCTCGCCAAAGCCGGCTTCACCACGCCGGTGCGCCACGAAGCCTTGATGTCACCGCTGGTCGGGGTGGCGACCGGGCTGGTCACCGGCGCCACCGGCGTCTTCGTCATCCCGGCAGTGCCCTATCTGCAATCGCTGCGGCTGGAGAAAGAAGACCTGATCCAGGCGCTCGGCCTGTCCTTTACCGTGTCGACGGCAGCGCTCGCCATCGGGCTGTTCAGGACCGGCGCCCTGGCGTCGCCCAGCGCGCAACTGGCGGGATCGGTCGCAGCCCTTGCGCCGGCGCTGGCCGGCATGTTCGCCGGCCAGGCACTGCGCCGGAGGATGAGCATCGAGACCTTCCGCACGGTATTCTTCGTGGGGTTGCTGGCGCTGGGGGTATATCTCGTGCTGGAGGCGCTACACTAGGAGCATGCACGGTCGCCGACGAGTTTTGTCGCGTGGCAATCGTCAGCCGAGACTGGCGCGGAGATCGGCGAGCGTGACCATGAGCGTCAACGGCTCGATCGGCGAAGGCTCAAATCCGACGGCCATATAAAAGGCCAACGCGTCCTCGGATATCGCATGGACCAGCATGCCTCGGATCCCCAGGATTTCAGAGGCCTGGAGAATTCGTAGACCGGCATCCCTTACCAGCGCACGACCGATGCCTCGACCGTGATAGGCTTGGTCTACGGCCAACCTGCCTAGCACTGCCACGGGGATCGGATCGGGCATGTTGCGCCGGAAGCGACCAGGAGCTTCGACCACCTTCACGCCGCCGCTGGCAATGGCGTAGTACCCAATCGCACGGTTGCCGTCGCAGGTCACATAGGTACGCGACGCACCGCCCGCCTGGTTGGTGCGGGCACGTTTCTTCAGCCAGCCGTCGAGCGAGGACATGCCCGATGAGAATTCGCCGAGTTCGTGATGATCGGCGAGCGGTACCGGAGCCGACAGGCTCACGCGGCGTCCCAGGGTGCCTTCGTTGTTATGGTGCGGCGCAATCGATCGTTTGGTTGCGGCGTCGCGTCGAGGCGTGTCAGAAACGCGGCGTAGACGTCCGGCTCTACGGTGAACACCAGGCGGTTGAGCAATGCTTCCTCGGCGGCGCGTTGCGACGCTTCGAGCATGAAGTCGGTGCGATTCTTGCCGAGCAATTCGGCTGCGCGGTCGATCAGATTGCGAACTTCCGGCTTGACGCGGATGTTAAGCGGGACACTCTTCGGCAACGGATGATGTGACGTTGGCATGGATAGCTCCTTCTCTGTGCATATTTAGCACACCGTAACGACATTGTCATTACGGTGTGCGGCTCGAAGGAGCATGCGATCCGCAGCAGACGCTATCGCACCACCAGCACCGCAATCTCCGTGTAGGACAGCACTTCCGCCGTCTGGCTGCCGAGAAGCAGCTTGCCCAGTCCGCGGCGGCCATGCGAGGCCATGACGATCAGGTCGCAGCCCAGGGCCTGCGACAGTTCCAGGATGGCTTCGGCGGGCCGCTTGTCCTCGACATGCACGACCTCCGCGGAGACGCCGGCGGCGTCCGCCGACGCCTTGCATTTGGCGAGCACTTCCTTGGCATAGCGGCCTGCCTCTTCCTTGTAGGCGACGAGCTCATCGCCGGCGGCATAGCCGGCCATGGCGCCGCCCCAAGCGAAGATCGGGAATGGTTCCGAGACGGTAACGAAGGTGACGGAGGCGCCGAGGCCCTTGGCCAACGTCAGGCCGTGGGCGACGCCCTTGTCGGCCAGTTCCGATCCGTCCGTGGCGATGAGCAAATGTTTGTACATGATGATCTCGACTTGTTGTGCAAGGGTCCATGCCCTTGTGATGGCGGGAGCCTTGTGGAGGCTGGCCTTGATATAGTTGCGGCATCAGGATGATCACAGGGCCGGCCCGCCATGGATCAAGGCCAGGCGACCACGCAGTTTTGTGCCAAGCGGATTCCCCTTTGCCGTATCGTCGCTTAAGGTGCCGGCGACACTGAGAGGCATTCCATGAGCAACGCGTATCCCCAAATCCATCTGGTCCGGCATGGTGAGACGGCATGGAGCCTTTCGGGGCAGCATACCGGCCGCACCGACATGCCATTGACCCCGGTTGGCGAGGCCGCCGCGCGGGAGGTCGCGGACAGGCTCAAGGGCCTGTCTTTTTCGGCCGTATGGTCGAGCCCGTCGCAGCGCGCCTACAACACCAGCGTACTGGCCGGCTTCGGCGCGCAGAGCGTCAAGAAGGACGATCTGCAGGAATGGGACTACGGCACCTATGAGGGGCTGACGACAAAACAGATCCTGGCCGAGCGCCCCGGCTGGAATGTGTTTCGCGATGGTTGTCCAAAGGGCGAGATGGCGGCCGATGTGGGCGCGCGGGCGGATGTGGTCGTCAGACAGCTTCGTGAAGCCGGCGGCCCGATCCTAGTGTTTTCCAGCGCGCATTTTTTGCGCGTGCTGGCGGCCCGTTGGATCGGCTTGCCGCCGGAGGGCGGCGCGCTGTTCGTGCTCGATACGGCCAGCATCAGCGTGCTCGGCTACGAGCATGATCTGACCGAGCCGGTCATCCGGAAATGGAACCAGAAGTAGAGCGGCTTCGGCCGGCGGTACCGCTCCGCCCTACCTGTCGAATTTCCTGATCGCCTCGGCGGTTACCGGCGTGAAGAAATTCACCAGATTGCCATCGGGGTCGCGAAACAGCAGCGAGCGATTACCCCAGGGCATTGTGGTCGGCTTTTGCACCGTTACATCCCTGAGTAGGTCCGAGAGCCTGGCGAATTCCGCATCGACGTCGCCGACGCGGAATTCGAGGATGGCCGTGTGGTTGTCGGCGGGGCGGGCGATGTCGCCGCCGAACAGCATCAAGGTGCGCGTGCTGCCGACTGCCAACGTGCAGGCAGGTGTCGCGAGTTCGGCGAAGTCTTCTGTGTACATAGTCACGGGCATGCCGGTGATCTCGCCATAGAAGCGCACGAGACGCTGGACGTCCGACGTGATGATGCGGACAGAGACGAAATTCATTGTTTTGCTCCTGGATTGCTGGAGCCGCGGCCCGGCCCATGACTCATCTATAGGCCAGGCCTCCTGACAGCTTCCTGTCAGAGGTGGCGCGGATGCAAGGCCGCCGACATCGACGATACGCGGGGCTCACCCCGCCAGCAGCTCCAGTTCCTCCGGCGTCAAATGCCGTGCCTTACCCCTGGCGAGGTCGCCGAGCGGCAGGCGGCCGATAGCGATGCGGATGAGGCGCAGAACCTCGACGCCGTGCGCGGCGAGCAGGCGACGGATGTGGCGGTTACGGCCTTCGTCGAGTACGATCTCCAGCCAGGCGGTGCGGCCGCCGCTGCGCAAAAGTTCGATCGAACTGGCGCTCAGGGTCTCGCCATCGACGGTCACGCCGGCGCGGAATTTGTCCAGCATCGCTGCGTCCGGAACCATGCCGATCTGCACGTGATAGGTCTTGGGCAAATGCGAGGCCGGATCCATCAGCCGGTTGGCAAACCGGGTGTCGTTGGTCATCAACAGCAGGCCTTCGCTCGCCTTGTCGAGGCGACCGACCGGGGAGACGAAGGGCAGGTCGAGCCCTTCCAGGCAGGCATAGACGGTGTCGCGCTGTTGCGGGTCGTCGCGGGTGGTGACCAGCCCGCGCGGCTTGTTGAGGACGAGATAGACCTTGCGCTCGGCAACCACCGGCCTGTCGTCGACAACGATGCGGTCGCGGTCGAGGTCGACGCGCAGGGCTGCATCGCGCACGACCTTGCCGCCGACACGCACGCGGCCTTCGGCGATCAGCACCTCGGCCTGCGTGCGAGAGCACAGGCCGAGCTTCGACAGCGCCCGGTTCAGGCTGACGCCGGGCGCCGCCTGCCTGCCGCTTTGTCGTGTCTGCCGTGGTGTCATGCTGCCGTCTGTGCTGGTGGAGCCGACAAATGCCACGGGCTGCAATGGCTTCGCAAGACGCGCTGCTGCAATCGTGCGCAAAGCAAGGGGCAGTGGCGGCATCCGCGGTTCTTGGACCGGCGATATTGTCGCCGCCGCATCCGCGATAAACTTGCTTCGCATGAGTGAGTCTCTCGACATCTCGCCGGTCACCAAGACCGTCGTCATCAGTGCCGAGCCGGCCAAGGTCTGGCGAATACTGACGATGCCAGAAATGGTCCCGCAATGGATGTCCGACGAGGAGTTGACTGTCAGCCTGCAAGGGCATGCCGGCGGCGCGATCGTGATGCGCGGACTGCTGCACGGAATGCCGTTCGAGAACCATGGCACCATCCGCGCTTTTGAGCCTGAAAAGAGCTTCGCGTATGGCTACTGGAGCACGCTGTCGGCCTCGCGGCTGGCGGACGTGCCCGAAAACCACACCGTGGTCAGCTTCGATCTGACGCCGATGGGTGGGGGAACGACGCTGACGCTGACGCTCAGCGACTTCGCCGAACCGGCGATCCGTCCGCATGCCAATCTCTACTGGGGTCCGACCTTGCAAATCCTGAAGGCGGTCTGCGAGCGCGCTTGAAGGAGGGCGGGCGTCATCCCCGCGGACGGGTCGTCCGGCCCTTACTCTTTGGGGTGTCGGGCGAGAGCCAGCGCGCGGATGCGGTCGGCGACGGCGCCGTCGACCGGGTTGTAGACGGTCAGGCTCAAATCCGGCCGGCCGTCGACCGCGAAGCCCGAATATTCCAGCTCGATATCGCCGAGTTCCGGGTGTTTCAGGCGCTTTGTCCCGTCGCCGTGGCTGAGCACGTCGTTTTCCCGCCACAGCGCGTCGAATTCCGGGCTGGCGCTGCAGAGCTCGTCGACGAGCTCGCGCACCTCGGAGACAGCGCCGGCGCGTGCCGCATCGGCACGGAACGAAGCGACCACAAAACGGGCCAGGTTTTTCCAATCGTGCTGCTTGGCGCGGATGACGGGGCGCAGGAACATGAAACGCAGGATGTTGCGCTCGCCTTCGGGCAGGGCGCTGTAGTCGGTCAGCACGACCCGCGCGGCGCGGTTCCAGGCAACGACGTCCCAGGTGGAGGTCCTGACTATGGCGGGGCTGGCATCGAGCGTGTCGATGAGGCGCTGCAGCCGGGGGCTGACGCCCTCGTCGCCTCTGTAGCGGACCTCGGGCGGGCGCCCCAGCCCGAGCATGAAAAGATGTTCGCGTTCCGCCTCGGTCAGCAGCAGCCCCTTGGCGATGCGATTGAGGACATCGGCCGAGGGTGCGCCGCCGCGGCCCTGCTCCAGCCATGTGTACCAGGTCGGGCTTATGTTGGCGCGCTGGGCGACCTCTTCCCGGCGCAGTCCCGGCGTGCGTCGGCGGCCCGAAAAGCCGAAGGAAGCCGGATCGAGCCGCGTGCGCCGGTCTTTGAGGAACGCTGCCAGCGAGCCGGCGGGATTGGAGGGCATCCTGTTAGTCATTATACCATGATAAGGTCACTACTTTAATAGGATATATAGACCAGCAATATTACGCAGGCAACTAGTGCAGGAGATTTTGCATGCGTATCTTTCTCACCGGCGCGACCGGTTTCATCGGTTCGGCGCTGGTTCCCGAACTCATCGAGGCGGGCCACCAGGTGGTCGGCGTGACCCGCTCCGACGCCGGCGCCGAGGCGCTGGCTGCCGCTGGTGCCGAGGTGCACCGGGGGACCCTCGAAGATCCCGAGGGGCTGCGCGACGGCGCGGCCAAGGCGGAGGCTGTGATCCACACGGCGTTCGACCACGATTTTTCGCGGTTTGCCGAAAATTGCGAAAAGGACAAGCGCGTCATCGCCGCACTCGGCGCCGCCCTGGCCGGCTCCGACCGGCCGCTGGTGATCACCTCCGGGGTCGGCATGGGCAGCCCCGGGCATGGCGAACTGGCGATCGAGGACGTCTTCAATCCCGACCACCCCAATCCGCGCATCGCCTCGGAGCTGGCCGGCAATGCCTTGCTGGACGCCGGCATCAATGTGTCGGTGGTGCGGCTGCCGCAGGTCCACAATCCGGTCAAGCAGGGGCTTATCACGCCGCTCATCGAAATCGCGCGTGAAAAAGGCGTCTCGGCCTATGTCGGCGAAGGCCGCAACCGCTTCTCCGCGGGCCATCTCCTCGACGCCGCGCGGCTTTACCGGCTGGCCGTGGAAAAGCGGCAGCCGGGCGCGCGCTATCACGCGGTCGGTGAGGAAGGCGTCGAGGTGCGGGCCATCGCCGAGGCGCTTGGCCGGGGCCTGAAATTGCCGGTCGTTTCCATCGCGCCTGAAAGAGCGGCGGAGCATTTCGGCTGGATGGCGATGTTCGCGCCGATGGATCTGCCGGCCTCCAGCGCGCTGACCCAGCTACGGCTTGGCTGGCATCCGACCGGCCCGACGCTGATCGCCGATCTCGATGCCATGCAATACGCCGCTTGATTACTGAAGCATCGGCCTAAAGCTGACGATACAGGGGCCGGTAATCTCAGTCGGATTGCCGGCCCTTCTGTACGAGGCGGTCAGCCCTCATCCAGGAATAACTGCGTAACGCAGATGGACGAGCCCATGCGCCAGCGCCTCGCAGCTCTTCAGGGACAATTGCATCTTGCCCGCCAGGCCGCTCTCGCCAAACTCGACGAAGGCTTGGTTTGCTGCGCGTCCATCGATCGCGGGTGCGACGAGAAGGCTGAGTTCATCGACGAGCCCGGCCGCAAGGAACGAGCCGTTGATGCCGGCACCGCCCTCGAGCAGCAGCCGGCGGATGCCGAGTTCGCTGCCGAGCACCTCGAGCATCATCGCGAGATCGATGTCCGCCGTTTCCGCGACGATATAGGACACGCCGTCGGATGCGAGCTCGGCCAGGTGGCTGTCGGCGACATCATGCCCAAGCAGCACCACGACATGGTCGCCGCCGATGTCGGGTTTGGAAAAATGAAGCTTGCCCGAGGCATCGAGCGCCACGGCATAACTGCCCGCATCCCTTTGCGCGAAATGATAGGGCCGGTCGACCTTGCCGGCATTGGCCGGCGGATGCGCGCCGGCCTTGCTCATCTCGGCCATGGTGACGCGGCCGACGATCCAGGCATCAGCCGCCAGATCATTATGGATATGCTCGTAGAGGCTCGACCACTCCGCCCGGGTCCCGTCCGGACTTGTCGTGTAGCGGCTTGGATGAAGGCTGCCGTCGAGTGATGCGAGCATATGGCAGATGATTTGCGGCTTCATACGGGTTCTCCAGATCACAAAAGCTTCGCGGGTCAATCCAAGGTAGTGCCGGGTCGAGGGAATGGAAGCCAGACGCCTCAGTGAGATGCCAGCCCGCAATCCAAAAATCCGACAATTCCGATAAATTGCCCGGCACCTCTGTTATATCGATGTTGCACAAACGGTTGGCGCTGGGTTAGCATCCCTGCGCAGGCGTCGGTGGGAGGCTCTTTTTACAGCGGCGGCCAGCTGGAGCGGCATGCGTTTTCGGGCGCAGGGAGGATGCTCCACACTTTGAACCGACGCATGATCCTTCCTGAAACCGATCCGGTTTTCGGGTCGTGCGTTCTTGTGGAGGAAGATCCCATGAACAGACGTGAATTCCTGCTGTCGTCCGCGGCTTTCGGCGCCATGATGGTTGCCGCGCCCTCGGTGTTTGCGCAGGACAAGCTCACCATCCTTGGCTCGGTGCCCAGTCTCGGCTTTCCGTTCTTCGTGCACATGCTGAACGAGATCAAGGCGGAAGCCGCCACGCAAGGCGTCAATCTGACCGAAAGCGACGGCCAGAACTCGGCCACCAAGCAGACCGCCGACATCGAGGCCGCCCTGGTGCAGAAGGTCAACGCCATCGTCATCTCGCCGCTCGACGTCAATGCGCTGGCGCCGGCCATCGAGGAAGCGGTCAAGGCCGGCGTTCCCGTAGTGACGATCGACCGCCGCGTCGACGGCGTCGAGGGCATCCTCGCGCATGTCGGCGCCGACAATGTGAAGGGCGGCGAGGCGGAAGCCAACGCCGTGGTGGCGGCGTTCCCGAACGGCGCCAAGCTGTTCCATCTGCAGGGCCAGCCCGGTGCCGGCCCGGCGATCGACCGCAACAAGGGCGTGCACAATGTGCTCGATCCCTTGAAGGACAAGTATCAGATCGTCTTCGAGCAGACCGCCAACTTCGCCCGCGCCGAGGCGCTGTCGGTGACCGAGGCCGGCCTTGCCGCCAACGGCAAGCCCGACGCCATCGTCTGCGCCAATGACGACATGGCGCTCGGCGCCATGGAGGCTTGCGCGGCGCGCAACTTCACCGACGTCAAGATCTACGGCTTCGACGCCCTGCCGGAAGCGCTGGTCGCGGTGCGCGACGGCAAGCTTGCCGGCACCGTCGAGCAGTTCCCCGGCGAGCAGTCGCGCACGGCGGTGCGCATCGCGGTGGCCTTTGCCAAGGACAAGACCGAGCCGAAGGAGAAGCTGGTGCTTTTGACGCCGATCGTCATCGGCAAGGACAATCTCGACAAGGCGGAGCGGATTGGCGAGACGAAGTAGGGGTTTGGCGGGGATCGGCCGATTGGCAAAGCCGGTGGGACAGCACCCCCCTCTGTCCTGCCGGACATCTCCCCCGCAAGGGGGAGATTGGCTGTCCGTTATGCTTTCGCCAATCTCCAACGCCGCTGAAAAGCGCCAACAACAAAGCTGCCGATCTCCCCCCTTGCGGGGGAGATGGCCGGCAGGCCAGAGGGGGGTGTTCAAGTGCTGAGCGTGCCGGCATGAACTGCATCAGAGGAGCAACCCTTGCCAGCTGAAGCCGCATCGCCCGAGCCCATCCTGCTTGCCGTCGAGGGCATCACCAAGCATTTCGCCGGCGTGACCGCGCTGAGCGATGTCTCGCTCGACATCCGCCCCGGCGAAATCCTCGGCCTGCTGGGCGAAAACGGCGCCGGCAAGTCGACGCTCTTGAAAATCCTCTCGGGCGTCATGCCGCCGTCGGGCGGCCGCATCACTTTCGACGGTGCCGATTATCATCCATCCAGCCCGCAGGATGCCAAGCGGCTCGGCATCGTCACCATCTACCAGGAACTGAGCCTGATCCCGACGCTGACGGTGGCGGAGAACATCTTTATCGGCCGCGCGCCGATCGGTCCGCTCGGGCTGGTGAGTTGGAGGCGCATGGAGCAAGAATCGCGCTCGATCATCGCCCGCGTCGGCCTCTCCATCGATCCGATGACGCCGGTGTCGGCGCTGTCGGTGGCCGAACAGCAGCTGGTCGAGATCGCCCGCGCCCTGTCACTGAAAAGCCGGCTGATCATCATGGACGAGCCGACCTCGGCGCTGACCGAGACCGAGGTGCAGCGGCTGCTGTCGATCATGGGTCGGCTGCGCAAGGACAGGGTCGCCATCATGTTCGTCACCCACCGGCTGGAGGAGGCCTCCGCCATATGCGATCGCATGACGGTGCTGCGCGACGGGCGGCTGGCCGGGCATCTTAACCGCGAGGGCGGCCCGATCGCGCTGCCCAAAATCATCGAGAAGATGGTCGGCCGCGCGGCGTCCGAGCTCTACGCCCGGCCGGCGCAGCGCGCGGTGGCCGGCGATGTCATGCTGTCGGTGCGCGGCCTGCGCACCGTGCGCGACCCCGAGGCGCCCCACGCCATCGTGCTCGACGGCGTCGACATCGACCTCAAGGCCGGTGAAATCCTCGGCGTTGCCGGGCTTGTGGGGTCCGGCCGCACGGAACTGGCGCGCGCCATCTTCGGCGCCGACCGCATCGCGGCCGGCACCATCACGCTCGACGGGAAGCCGATCGCCCCGGCATCACCCGCGGACGCCATTGCGCTCGGCATCGGCCTGCTACCGGAGGACCGCAAGCACCAGGCGATCTTTGCCGCGCTGGGCATCCTGCCGAATTTCTCCATCGCTTCGCTGGGCAGCTTCAGCAACGGTTTCGGCTTCATGGCCGAGCGGCGCGAGCGCGATGCGCTGTCCGGGTTTCGCAAGATGCTGTCGATCCGCATGGCTTCGGCCGAGCAGGCGATCGAAGGCCTGTCGGGCGGCAACCAGCAGAAGGTGATCCTGGCGCGCTGGCTGGCGCGCGATCCGAAAGTGCTGATCGTCGACGAGCCGACGCGCGGCGTCGATGTCGGCGCCAAGACCGAGGTGCACCAGATCCTGGTGCAGCTTGCGGCGCGCGGCATTGCGGTGATGATGATTTCGTCCGAGCTGCCCGAGGTGCTTGCGGTGTCGGACCGCATCGTCACCATGCGCCGGGGACGCATCACCGGCCAGATGCCGGGCGTCGAGGCAAACGAGGAAAGACTGATGGAACTGATGGCACTCGACCGCAAGGAGATACTATGAGCGTGGCGGGGGAACAGGATCAGCGCGGCGGTATCAACTTCGCGCGGCTTTTGATGAGCTTCGGGCCGCTGCTGTTCCTGGTGGCGCTGATCATCGTCTTCACCGTGCTGAAGCCGAGCTTCATGGACCCGATCAATTTGTTCAACATCACAAGGCAGATCTCGATCACCGGGCTGATCGCGCTCGGCATGACCTTCGTCATCCTCACCGCCGGCATCGACCTGTCGGTCGGTTCGCTGCTCGCCTTCTGCGGTATGGTCGCCGCCGTGGTCGCCAAGGGCGGCTCCGCCAACACGCTGTCGCTGTCGACGAGCGGCACGCAAGGGTTCGGCTGGTTCGCAGCACTCTTGGCCGCCGTCGTTGTGGGCGCTGCTGCCGGCGGGGTGCAAGGGCTTGTCATCACCCGGCTAAAAGTGCCGCCCTTCGTCGTCACGCTGGGCGGGCTGACGGTGTTTCGCGGGCTGACGCTGACCATCTCAAACGGCGGCCCGATCTCGGGCTTCGACGCCTCGATGCGCTGGTTCGGAACCGGGCTGATCGGCCCCGTGCCGGTGCCGGCGCTGATCTTCGCGGCCGCCGCCATCCTGTGCCACATCGTGCTGCGCTACACGCGCTACGGGCGAGCCGTCTATGCCGTCGGCGGCAATGCCGA
The DNA here is from genome assembly GCF_040318635.1 of Mesorhizobium sp. M1066. Lineage (NCBI taxonomy): Bacteria > Pseudomonadati > Pseudomonadota > Alphaproteobacteria > Hyphomicrobiales > Phyllobacteriaceae > Mesorhizobium > Mesorhizobium sp. M1066. Next base: position 68,261 of record NZ_JAMYMR010000024.1, on the reverse strand, counting down.
GGCGGCAAGGCTGTCGGGCCTGCGCGTCGACCGCATCCTGGTCTCGGTCTATGTCATCGTCGGCTTCTTTGCCGGGCTTGCCGCCTTCGTGCTGTCGGCGCGGCTGAACTCCTCCGAAGCAGTCGCCGGTATTGGTTACGAGCTGACGGTCATCTCGGCCGTCGTCATCGGCGGCACCTCGCTGTTCGGCGGCATCGGCTCTGTCGGCGGCACGGTGGTGGGCGCGGCGCTCATCGGCGTGCTGCAAAACGGGCTGCAGTTCAACAACGTCTCGTCCTACACGCAAAGCATCGTCATCGGGCTCATCCTGATCCTGGCGGTGGCGTTCGACCGGTGGCTGAAATCGCGGGTGAGAAGGTGAGGAGCAAAGAGGGAGGAGCGGTTGGCGCCCAGGCACCCCCTCTGCCCTGGCAGGAGACCCCACCCCATTCCTTGCAAAACAACCATGCTTTGCTAGAAAGACTTGGGGCGGGTGGCATCGTGAGAGAACCTCATGTTTGCCGATATCATCAGACCGATCACCTTGAGTTTTTCGCTGCTGCTGCGGTTCTGGCCGCAACTCGTGGCACTCGTGCTGGCCGGCGTGCTGGTCGGCGATCTCCTCATGCAGCTCGCGGCGAAGGTGGCGCTGGCCAATCACTTCGCCGGGCTGGCGATGCTGACGCTGGTGGCGCTGGCGCAGCTGGTGGTGACGGTGGCGATGTTCCATGTGTTGCGCCCCGGCCTGCCGCATGTGCTGGCCGCGCAGCGCAGCGCGGACAAGGCCGCAACCACCGAGGCGCAAGCCGTCAAGGAGCCGGGTGCTGTGGACCGGCACGGCTCGCGGCTGGTGCGGATGATCATCATCGCGCTGCTGCCGTTCTTCGCCTATTACGCGGCCTGGGGATTTCTGGGCGACATCGTTCGCCAATATTCGCGCGCCACGCTCGACCAGGCCGATTTCGGCCAGAGCGCCGATGTGCTCGACGTGCTCGATTCGCGCTGGCTGCTGGTCTCGGTGGCGGTGTCCTGGCTGATCCGCCGGCTGGCCAAATTCATGCAGACGAAAACGAAAGCCGCCTCGTTCTGGCAGATCGTCGTGGTGATCTGCGAGACCAACTGGATCTTCGTTGGCCTCTATGTGATCAGCCGCTGGAAGGACTCGGCGCTGCAATGGCTGATGAGCCGCAATTTCTGGTCGGCCCTGCAGGCCTCGGTGGACGGGCTGGCGAACCCGGTGCCGATGGCCTCGGCCGCCCCCATGGTGCCGGTCGAGTCGATCGCGCCATCGACGGTTGCCGTCAACCTATTCTTCTTCATGCTCCTGCCGCTGATCTGGCTGGTGATGGCGGCGCTGATCTACGGCTATGACGTGCGCGACGATGCCGCCCTGATGCGCGTGCACGGCCGGATGGAGCGCGCCGGCCGGCGCTATGCCAGCCTGCCGAAATTCCTGCGTGATTTCGTCGAGCATTTCATCGCCGGTTACCGCTCGCGCTATCTGCCGATCGCCAACGGGGTTCGGCTGACAGTCAGCTCCAGTCTGGTGCTTTTGTGCACGCTGGTCGTCGGCTACCGCTTGCTCGACTGGGGCGCTGCCTGGCTATGGCTGGGCACGACGCGGCTGATCGGTCCGCACGAGCTCAACGTCTGGCAGATTTTTTCGCATGGCGTGACGCTGCTGTTCGGCAGCCCGTTCCAGGATTCCTCCACCGGCATCCTGATCGAGCCGCTGCGCATATGCTTTCTCGCCGCCGTGCTGGAGACAGCGTCTTCGATGGTGAAGGGGGCGGGGAAGTGAATTCTCTCCGTTTACGGGGAGAAGGACGCTCACTTCGGCGGCCTCTGAAAGCGCAGGAACCACGGCCGCTCGCTGCCCAATCCGACAGCCGGGCGGATGGTCTTGATGGCATCCTCGGGCACGATGAAGGTTTCGCCCACGGTGATGATTTCGCCCTTCTTGGCGCCGGAGAAGATCGCCGAGGTGCAGTTCATCACGCCGTCCGGCAGGCTGACGCCGGAGATGAAGTCGGGCAGCCAGCGGCGGCCAGCGGCATCGGTCAGCATCAATTTGCAGCCCAGCCACTGTTTTTGCAGATCGGGGTCTCCAACCGTTACCGCAAAGGTGGCGATGACGGCGAAGGCGCGGTCGGGCAAGCGGCCGGCCTTGCCCCCGCGCAAATCGGCCAGCCGCCAGTCACTGCCGCCGAACGGCACGGACTGGCCGAACTCGACATCCCTGGCGATGAGGTCGTCGCCGTGCAGCCATTCACGGACGCTGTCATAGCTGGTCTCGGCCAGCGTCAGCGGCAGCAGGATAGCGAGCGCGGCAAGACCGCGCCGTCGCCATTTTTTCTCGCCACCGCCGGCTGGGTCGGTTGAAACCGCGCTCATGTCTTGCCCTGCGGTATCTGGCCCCGCGGCGGTGCAGGGGCGTCGAGATCGTATAGCGGCAAGATATCCGCCGGCTGGCCGTCGGCGTCGGTCGGAACGGCATCGAGGCTGAGGCGGGCCTGGGCGTCAAGCGGGCCGAACTGGCGCGCGGCGATTAAGAGGCTGGCGCCTCGGATCTGGTCGGCCGGCACCTCGAAGACGAACAGGCCGCTTCTCCCCAGCCCTGGGTCGATCGCGTGCGGCGGCATGTCCTGGCGATAGCTGAGCCGCTCCGTCTGGCGGTAGCGCAGGCCGGTCGGGCCTTGCCAGGTGCCGTCGGCGACCGTGGTGGAGGTGCTGATGGCGGAGAGATCGGTCGTCGCCACCGCCCACAGGCCGCTGGTGGTCAGCAGCTTCTCCTGGCCGAACTGATCGGTCTTCAGCGTGCGGGCAAAGACCACCTTGTCGAGGCGGACATCGAAGCTGCGCGCCCGCACCGTGTCGTGCATGGCGCCATCGATCGGGATCGGCGCGGTGAGCTCGGTATAATGCGGCTTCGACACCTGCATGCCGTAGCTCAGCGCCACGGTCGCGCAAAAGATCAGGAGATTGCCGATGGCCCGGATTTTCATGAGCCGCTCTCGGGCAGGTCGGCGACCGGCAAGGTGACGGTGCCGAGTCGATAAGGATTGAACCAGCCCGGCGTGCCGTAGAGATTGTCGCGCGGCTTGAAGATTTCGGCGGTAATGCCGAAGCTTAGGGTGGCCGGCACGATGGCGTCACCGGCAAGGAGCCAGACATAGGCCATGCGCTCGGTCATGCCGGGATGCAGTTCCGGCGTCAGCGTCTGATCGCGGGTCAGCGCGATCATCGGCATGGGATCGGGCAGGTCGATCCCGTCCGGTTTGAAGACGTTGAAATAGGCCTTGTCGGATTGCGCCGTGCGATTGGTCAGGTCGACCTCCAGCACCAGCGCCTTCTGGCCTGGTTTCAGCGGCACGCCATAGACCTTGGCGCGGCTGACATAGGCACGCACCGGCTTGAGATGCCAACGCCCGGCATCGATGGCGGCATCGGGCGGCAATTGCGGCGGGGCGTGGGCGGGCAGGGCGCCGAACGCGCCCATCAGGCCGGCGACGAACAGGGCGGCGATGGTTCCCGCGCCGGCCGTTATCCAGGTTTGAAATTTTGAGCGGGCAGTCTTGAACATTCCAAACTATGCACGTCGACGATCAGCCACCCCTGCGCAGTCTAGAAAGAAAAAATTGCTGATGGAACCCGCAAATGGCTGGTCCAGCCCTCACGCTGCTTCGCGCGCCCACAGAAAATGGCCGTACCGTCGAAAGAAGCGCGCCACGAGCCGCTGATGCTTGGCCCTGATCAGGTCGGGCAGGCGCCGCTCCTGGCGCCAGCGCGGTATGTTGCGCCAGCAGGCTATGAAGCGGGAGGCGTCCTCGATGGCCTCTCCCGCCGAGAGCGCCGGGCCGATCGCGGCCAGGAACAGCGCCTCCGACGGTTTCAACTCGTCGATCACCGCCTTGCGCCTGACGTGATCCTGACGGGCGTGGGCGATGCCGTTGCGGCGGATAGCTTCGAAGGCTTCAAGCAGGGCCAGGCTGTCGCCGGCGTAACCGCAGGAACGGGCAAAATCGGCGGCAAGGGCGTCCATTATCGCTCCCGGGTCTGATGCAGTGGGCGGGTTCGTGCTCCGACTCACATTTGCATATCCAGTGTGAAAGCATAACTCAAATTACTCTAGAAGAAAAACTTCTGGGAAAGTTTGAAAGCTGCGACTCGACTCCCGGCGCAAAACACAGGAATATGCGAACAAATCAGGAACAAAGACGAGGCAGGGGCGATGGCATTGCCGGGCAGGGAACCAACAATCGCGCATGTCGCCTCGATCTCGGTCGAGTGCGCGGATTGCGGCCGCAACCGTTGGTGGCGGCCCGATCAGCTGAAGCGGTTCGGCGTGACGGGGAACACGCCGCTTGCCGCTCTGTCGGGCCGCATCGTCTGCGCGGCCTGCCGTGCCGACGGACTGCCGGGGGCGACCGTTACGATCCAGGCGGCCTTTATCGACGAGCGCCAGCGCGTGCGTAGCGAAGCGCAGATGCTGAGCGATCGCGAGGTGCCGCTGGAGGGAGCGAGGCGGGCTTGAGTTTTGTCGAAGGGAGGGTACCAGCACTGATTCTTCCTTCTCCCCCTGTGGGAGAAGGAAGAGTGCCCCGTCCTCAATACCCCAGCAATTCCTTCAGCGGAATCACCCGCCAGACGTGCTTTATCGCGTAGCGGTTGAAGGTCAGCGTCTTCGGCGGATTGTATTGCTCGACCACCAACTCGCCCGCCGTGCGTTTGACCAGCTTCTTGATGAAGGCCTTGCCGTTGCGCTCGTTTTCTTCGGGGAAGGTCTCGATCACCACGTGGTCGCCGGGCACCGCGTCGCGGCCGCCGCAATAGATCAGGTCGCCGGGCTCGTAACGCGGCACCATGGAATCCGAGAGCACGTGCAGGGCGAACACCTTCGGCAGGTTGCGCACCCCCGGCGGGCGCTGGACGTAGCCTGCGGGCTCGCCGTTGAAGGTGAAATCGCCGTCGTCGCCGCCGACGGCCGCGCCCAGCACCTCGATATTCATCGAACCGGCGGGCAGCGGGCCAGCATCGGTGACGATCTCCGCGTCGGCGACCGGTCCGGCATCGTCGAGAAACACGACCTGCCCTTGGCCCAGCGCCACCGGGTCGACGCGCAGGAAGGCGGCGGTCTTCAGGAGGTTCTCGGTCTTGGGCAGATTGCGGCCGGTTTCCCAGTTGCCGACGGCGGCGACATCGGTGTCGTTGTGCTCGGCAATGTGGCGCATGACCAGGCCGCGCTGCTTGCGCGCCTTGCGGATTGCCGCCCCGACCTTGATCGACAGTTCCGTTTTTGCCATGGCACCCATGTGAGCGATGAAAGCGGCTCTCGTCTATGAAAGAATGGCTTGCATATATTTTTAAGTTATGCTTATATCTGGTCATGCAAAACCTGTCCAGCTTTGATGGCGCCGAGTCGCCGGCCTCACGCGAGGCCCATCCGGCGGTCACAACCGCCGCCCATTCCCTTCCGCCCCGGCCGTCCTCCTCCCCGGCCGGGATGAAGCCCGAGGCTCAGTGCTTGACTGCACCAGCCTCGGGTCCGGTCCGCCTGTCTCCGGCGACCGGAACGGCCGGAGCCGCCGCTCCCAGCGGCTCCGGTCCCCAATTCGGCCGGCATGGCGCCGGCGCTGTTTTTTCGGCTGGCCGATCCTGCATCCGCACCGAGGACGGCACCGTCATCCTGTTCGACAGGCTAACGGGCAGGGCGGTTTCCGCCCTGGACAGAAACACGGCCGAGGCGCGGCTTTTGCACCTTGCCGGCGGGAAATCGGCCCAATCCGGCTGAGGCTGGCCGGCTGACGGCCGGCTCTTGAAAAACAACCTGACTGCGGCCCGGCCAACCGGGTGGAACCTTGACGCTGCCCGACGGCGCGCGGCCGACCTTTGGATGGAACTGGATATGGCAAGCTATAGCGACGCGGAATTGCACGAGATCGGCCGCTGGCTGAAGGACGGGCTTTCAGCCTCCAGGATCGCAGTCGCGTTCAGCGCGCTGCGTGGCAGTCCGGTGTCGCGCGACGCCATCATCGGCATCGTGCATCGTAACGCCATGCTGGGCGCGATCGGCTTTGCCAATGGCAAGGGGCCGCCGCCGCGAGCCAGACAGGCCGGGGGCAAGCGCGCTGGAAGCAAGCGGGCCGATGGCATGTCGGCGAATGCGACGCCTGCCGTCGGCAAGATGCATGGCGTGCTTGCCGCCAAGGACATCCATGCGCGTGAAGTGGCCCGGCCCAGGCGCTCCCATTCGTTCGTGCGCGAGGCGGGCGTGCTGATCGCCGACGGCGTAGCCTATCGTCTGGAGGTGCCGGCGCCGCCGCGCGCGGCCATCGGCCGGCAGCCGCATGGCGTGGCGATGCGCTTCATCGATTGCCTGTTTTCACGCTGCCGCGCGCCGCTGAATCTGACGGTGGAGGAGGATTCTGAAAACGATGCGCCAGGCAGCCGGCCGGGCGCCGACATGCTGTGCTGCGGCATGCGCACCACGGCGCTGAAAAGCTATTGCACCTACCATCAGGCGCGCTTCCAGCGCCGCGTATTTGTGGCGGGATGAGCACGCTCTCCCATTGCTGCGCCAGCCTCTCATCCGGCCCTTCGGCCACCTTCTCCCCGCTGGGGAGAAGAGGAGGGCACCCGACGGTGCAAGTCTCCTCTCCCCTCGGGGGTCCGAAGGACGGACGAGACACGTGGCTCGCCCCGGAATGGTCAGGCGAGCGAAGCGGAGGCTGGGTGAGGGGGCTGCCTCGCCGCACAAAGGTGGAGGATCTGAGATGAATCAAGCCCGGAGCAAAATCGCCAGAACCTTACTTCGGCATTTGCCGGCCTTGCTTGGGGGTGCGGCTCTGCATGCTCCTTGCGTCCATCGCCATGGCCGGGTTGCCCTCGTCGACCAATATGCCGGTCACCCGGGCAAAGCCGGTAAACACCTTCATGGCGTCGGGTTCGGAAATCTGCGCGGCGATCGCCGCGCTGCAGGCGTTCAGCGCACTGCGGTAGACATGGCCGCGTCGCTCAAGCGGCCAGCGCTGCAGAAAATCCGCGGCTTCGCTGACGCTGTCAATCTCTTCGATCTCATCCTCCACCCGCACTTTGAGCGGCACTCCGGTTTTCATCGTACCCACGGCGTTCACCTTCGCTTTGCGCGCGGCTCTGTCTACCGCATCCATAAACGCACCCCGCTGGCGGCCGGTTGCATCAATTTTCGGCCGGCGTGCGATCCTCACGGGCTGGCCACCGCATCCAGCCAGTCATGGGCGCGGCTTTTGGGCCTGGCCACCAGTATGTTCTGTTGCTTGGCCGCCCTGGTGAAGGCGTCGAACGCGATGCGCTGGCAGCAGATGCCGTCGACGGCGAGCGCAACCAGCCGCGAAGCCTCGACAAAGCCCGGTGCTGTCTTGTCGGGCCATTGGTGACGCAGTGCCTCGGCGGCCCCGGCCACCGAACTGACCAGCATGGTTTTATTATCGCAAAAGCGCACGGTAACCGGCATGAAGGCTGTCATCGGCGAACCTCCCCTTGGCATGGACGCGACATAACGTCGAAAAGCTCGCGCCGGTTCCATCGGCCTGGATGCCGGTCGGCAAGGATGCTGGCGCAGCGGCGATGAGGTGAGACCTTCGGTTCAACGAAGGCCAACCGAACGGCGGCCCTCTCCGCCCTGCCGACCATGTGGGGAGATGCCCAACAGCGCGAAGGATCGCCGCTTTGCCGTCCTCCATCATCCCAAGCCAACCAGGAGCCTTCCATGAGCAAAAAGACCATACCCGCAAAACCGCAGGCGCCGAAATTGCCGAAGGGCGAGGCCGAGCAGGTGCGCATACGCCGCGAGATCGGCCATGATTTCGCGCTCAGGGATGACGCCTTCGGCCGCAAGCGGCTGGCGGCGGGCACGCTGGAGGCTGCCCGTGTCTACGAAGTGTCGAATGACGGCCACGCCGCCACCGGCGGCATCGTGCGGGTGCGCGCCATCGATGCGCTTATCGGCATCACCTCGCTGTCGCGCCAGCAGCGCGAGGCAGGCCTGCGCTACCGCGAGGATTTCCGCTGCAGCCAGCAGGCTGATGTCAAGCCGATGCGCTGGAGCGAGCGCGTCGACGGCGGCCGCGAGGGCGGCGGCATCGCCGACAGCGTTCTCGACGCCGGCCGCGCACATGCCGCCGCCACAAGAGCGCTGGGCCATTGGGAGGTGGCGGCCGTGGTGCGACAAGTCTGCTGCGCGGACGGTTCGCTCAAGCGCTTGTCCGAGCAGACCGGCGAAGGCCGGAACGTGGTGACGAAGCTGCTGAAGGTGGGATTGGATTTGTTGGCGGTGCATTACGGGATGATGATGAGACGGTGATGGTGAAATGGATCCGGCCGGCGATGCCGGCCGGACCCGTACCAAATGATCAAGTCATCTGCAGACGCGGATTTTTTCGATAATCCTGTGGTGATGGCGCCAGTGCTTGATCAGCTTGATGCGGCAATGGTGGCGGTTGTGGAAATAACGCGGTCCGTAGTCATTGTCGTAGACGTCATACTGATAATAGGGGCGATGGACGTAGCGATCACGATAGACGTAGCGATCGCCATAGTCGTAACCATCGTAGTAGTCGTCGCCGTAATAGTCATCTGCGTAGCCGCCAATGCCGATAGTGATACGGCTGCGGGCATCCGCGGGGGCAATCATCGCCGCCGCCGAAGCAAGGGCGATAACTGAAATAAGCAGGAGCTTCTTCATAGCTGCCTCCTTTTCAAGGTTGAGCTAATATAACCCCCGAGCTACGGCCCCGTTCCGCAGATTCGTAAGATGTGATGAACAATGGACCCGGGGCGCAGCGCCTAAAACAAGGCCCTCTCCAATGGCCCCGCCAGTGTCTCGGCAAAGCTCGTCGCCAGGTGGTGCCTGTCACGAAACGCCAGCTTGCCTGATATGACGACGTGGCAGGTGGTCGGGCCGCAGAATTGGTTGGTGAGGTCGATGTAGCGGGTGTCGGGTACGCTGGTCACCACGGCGCGCTCGGCGGCGGCGGTGCTGTCGTTGGCGGCGTCCGCCCTTGGCGTATCGCAGTGCGGCGAGGGGGCTTCGCGCCACCACAGGGTGCGCGCCACGCAGGAGCCGGCGAAGCTGGCGTTGATCGGCGTGTCGCGGATAACAGCCGTCTCGACACCGGCCCGGCTGAAGGCCTGCAAGGTCGAACGCAGGCCGGCCTGCCAGCGCGTTACTTCGGCGGTGCGTTCGGCGGCGGGCAGGTCGCGGGTCAGATTGCCGATGGAAAATTCGGAGATCACCACCAGGCGCGGCTTGCGGCGGATGATCTCTGATATGGCCTGCTCGCGCCAGGCGTCGCATTCGGTGTAGTCGCGCTTCAGCACCGTGTTGAAGGTGGAGAGCCGCGAGGCGCGGCACGATGATTTGAGGTAGGTAACCACCTTTGTGTCGTTGCGCTTGGCCGCTTCGATCAGCGGCGTCGACCACTGGTCGGCGTGCGAATCGCCGAACAGCACGATGGTGCGGGTGGCATCGGCCGGGCCGAACATGCAGGGTTTCGGCGTCACCGTTTGGAAGTCGGCCAGGCAGTTCTTGTCGACGGCCCGCGCGATGGAAGGTCTTTCGACCGCCTGCTCGATGCCGCGCTGCTCGGGGCCGATATTGTGCTGGGCCAGATGCGCATTGGCATAGGCGACCGCCACGCCGGTGCCGGTCAGCATCAGCGCGGGAACCAGCACAAGGCCGGGAAAAGCGCGAAGCGGTTTTGCGTCTGGAATGACCCTGGGAAAGGCGCGGGCGCCCACCGCCATCCAGGCGCCGCGCCGCGCCGGGTCTTCGATCAAATGATAGGTGAGCACCGACAGCGCGAGCGCCAGCACGCCACAGCCAAGGCGCTGCGGCACGGAAAGGTCCGGCGCCAGCATCCCGGCATAGACGATGACCGGCCAATGCCAGAGATAGAGCGAATAGGAGAGCGTGCCGATCCATTGCAAGGGCGGCAGGGACAAAGCGGTAGCCGGGCCAAGGGCTTGCCAGCCGGTCCGTCTATTGGTCTGCGGCCCGCCGACGCCGCTCAGCAGCACCAGCACGGTGCCCGCTACCGGCAGCAACGCGTACCAGCCGGGGAAGGGCAGGTCCTCGCTCAACAGGAGATAGGCCGTCGCGATCAGCGCCAGGCCGAGCCAGCCAAGTGCGGCCCGCAGCCAGATGCGGTGCTGCAGCAAAGCCATGGGGACCAGCGTCGCCAGGCCGCCGGCAGCGAACTCCCAGGCGCGCAGCGGCGAGAAATAGAAGGCCCAGGCCGGCGCCGCGCTGGTCAGCCACTGGCAGGCAGCGAAGGAGGCAAGGCCGGCAACGCCTATCACGGCTGCGGCCGTTCGCCGGCCCGGCCGCAGCCAGGCGGCCAGCAGAAGCAGCGCCGGCCAGGCCAGATAGAACTGCTCCTCCACCGACAACGACCAGAAGTGGATGAAGGGATTGCTGGTGGCGTCGGCGGCGAAATAGTCGAACGACCAGCGCAGCAGCCACAGATTGATGGCATAGGCGGAGGCGAACATGGCGCCGCGCGAATAGAGCGCCTGCTCCTGCGGCGCCAGGATGAAGTAGCCGGCGGCCAGCGTAACCAGGATGACGAACAAAGCTGCCGGCAGAAGCCGCCGCGCGCGCCTGGCATAGAAGCGCCAAAGGTCGAGCCGGCCGGTCTCGCCGATCTCCTGCATGAGGTGGGTTGTTATCAGCCAGCCCGAGATGACGAAGAAGATGTCGACGCCGGCAAAGCCGCCGGGGAGCGCGGTGAGGCCGAAATGGTAGGCGACGACACCGCCGACAGCGAGCGCGCGCAATCCTTGTATGTCCGACCGGAACGATGCTGCCACGACGGCTCCTTCGTGCAAGGCGCAGCCCCTGCGCAACGTCGGCCGGGCAGGCCGATATCGCAATGCAACAAATTTATCGCAGTGCAACATAAAACAATTTTGTCGCAGTGCAACATAGCAGGAATAGAAATGGGCCGGCGCGCCGGCCGGGCTTGATCGTTGCGTGGCGGGCTTGGCCGCGCCCTGCGGCAGACGCAAAACAGCCCCGCGAAGGGGCTGTTTCTAATCGGTTCGCTGGATTGCTACTTGCTGCCGCCGTTCGCTTTCACGCTGCTGCAGAATTCCGGATGGCTGTTGGCCGCAGTGGCGTCCTTCGCCTCGTCCTCGCAGGCCTTCATCATCGCGGTCTGGTCGTCCGGCGTAAGGGCCTTCCAGGCTTTCACGAAGTCGTCGTTGCTGACCATCGTCTTCATGCCGCTATCGGTGTAGAAGGGCTGCATCTTGGCCGGATCGTCGAGAGCCGACGTGCCGGTGTCGCCTGCCGCAAGCGCGGAGCCGGCAACCATCGAGAGCGTCATCGCGCCGAAACAGATCATCTTGATGTTCATGGTGTACTCCTCCTGTTGCTTTGGGATCGTCGAAGCAACGATCAGTTGGAAAACGACAGGTTTGGGTGAAAGTTCCGGCATTTTTTGCGCAAAAATCCCGAAAGGAAGAAAAATATAGTCGAAAAACTTGAAACTTTCCCCGATTTTGCCCGTAGAAAGCGAGTTTAGCGGGTCTCTCGTGCAAGACTGACCACCAGCCGATCGACGCTGGGGTCGTCGAGACTGACGATATGGGCCATCAGCATCGCTCGCCTCATGCTGATCCTGGTGACGTCCTGCCGCATGATGACCGACACAAAGGCCGGCCCCGATCCGGTGAGGACGATCGCCCTGCCGACCAGAACTGGTTCGGAGATGGGAGCCCACTGTACGGTCATGATCGAGGGCTCGCTTGTCTGGCGGCGGTTGATGCCTGTGAAATAGATCCAGTTCAGGCGCGAGATCGCCACGCCGTAATGGTTGCCGGGCATTCTCGAACCACCCTGGCCATCGACCGGAGCCCAGCGCGTTACCCGCCTGAAGGTGACGAGATCGGCCTCACGCCGCACGAAGGTGACCGAGCGCATCAAAAAATCGGGTCGGCCGGGGATCGAAAAATAGGTGAAATAGGTGCCTCCGGCGATGGCGGGCGACGGCGGCCGCACCATGTTCTCATACAGTGCCTCGCGCAGCGTTGCATTGCTGTCGCCCTTGGCTGCCGCGGCGGCCGGCTCACGATACAGCTCATCCTCGTCGATCTTGAAATAGTCGCAGATCAGCCTTGCGGTGGCTTTGTTGGGAACCGCCTTGCCTTGCAGATAGCGCTCGAACTGGGTGCGGTTGATGCCAAGCTCACGGCACACCGCGCTGACGGAAGCGTGGCGTTGGACCAGCCGCCTGAGATTGGCGGCGAGATTCTCGCGGATTGGCACGACATCTCCCCGACAGACGTACGGACCAGTATTCAAGCGATGGCTTATATACACTTGCATGACGTAGCGAGGGTGCGAAGATGGACCTTTGGCCAATAGGGCGAGGATCCCGTGGCGCGTAGACTGTACGATTTTGACAGTCCAGCTATGCAAGCCCCGCAAATGGGCGTATTTCGGTGGCAAGAGCGACCTCAGATCGGCCTCTCGACATCCTGCAATGGAGGGCGGTTTGGATCATACCGGCCTGGTCGAGCTTCTGGACTACACACAAGCGCAATTGACGAAGATCCGCCAGGCGGTCGCGGCCAGCGAGCACGCCGGTGCCATGTTCACCATCGACTGCCTTGTCGGAGCGGCGGCCGAGCAGACGAAGTGCAAGCTTGCAAGTCTGGAGCATGCCGGCTTGCCGGTCGGCAGGGATGGGCCGATTGGCCGAGGCGCATTTGAAGGCGGTGCGGCGCCGCCCGGCAAAGCGACATCGGGCAAGCCGGATGCCGGCGGCGACCGCTCCTGATCAGGGCGCGCCGATCTCGCCGATCAGCCTTGCATATTCGGCCTCGGCTTCGCCGTAACTGCCATTGGCGAGTTCCAGCAGCCCGGCGCGGTCACGAATGACGATCTCGCCCCGACGTGAGCGGATCAACGCGCGGCCTTCGAGCAACTGGAGAGCGACGGTGACGCCTGGCCGCCTGACACCAAGCATGATGGCCAGGAATTCGTGCGTGATGGCGAGATGTTCGCCCGGCACGCGGTCGTCGCACATGAGCAGCCATCGCGCCAGCCGCTCCTCAAGCTTCAGCCGCGCGTTGACGAGCGCGGTGCAGCCGGCCTGGGTTTGTAGAGCGTTGATGAAGCGCAGCAGGAACATGCGCATGGTCGCACTTGCCGCCAATGCTGCCTTGAATGCGCCGGCTTCGATGCGGATCGCCTCGCCTTCGAGTTGGACATAACAGGCATGCGGCGCACGGTCGTCGCCCATCACCAGGGAGTATCCCGTCATGCCTTCGAAGCCGATGAAGCCCACTTCGGCCTCTTGGCCGCTCGCCGTGCTGGCGACCACCGAACCGATGCCCTGTTCGATGAAGTAGACGGCCCCGATCGGGATCTGTGGCGTCACCAGCATCATGCGCAGCGGCAAGTCGCAGCGCTGCATGTGCGGCTCGAGCAACGCCAGATCATCCGCAGGCATGCGTCGCAGCAGTTGGTTTCGGTATTGATGGTTTTTGTTGGGATCAGACATGGCGTGGCCCAATGCAGGGCAAGAGCCATCCAATCTCCCAGCCGTCCGTGCCCGTAAAAACGTGCGGACGATGGCCTGTGTATAGGGGCTCTGAACGAAGAAAGATATCAATGCGATATGAAATTCGAAGCACGGCGCCCCCCAACGCCCGTTCGCATATGAAAAGATCGGCCTGAATGTTAGTGTCGGAAACGTACCAAGCGCCACTTGGTACAAAACCGACATATTTCTTGAGAGCGCCGGATCATGGTGAGGGCCGATAAAATCCGCCGGCTAATGACAAAGCGCCATGTCGCGCTGGGCCTGAGAACCGTTCGAAAAAAGAAGGGCAGACCGGCGGGAGAATTGTACGATACTTACTGTGATGAGGCCGATGTTGACTCTTGCTCAGCCCGATTTCATTTTTTGACCGACAGCGTCAAGGAAGTGGTCGCTGCTCCGAAAGGGGCTTTTTATGCCGAGCCTTCATAAGCGCAATCCCGGTTTCCATCCTTCCGATCTGCAGCTGTGCCAGCGCGTCTTCGATCGGGTCTGCCTGGAGCGCAAACTTGACCGCATGTCAGGGGAGTCGGACGTGCAGCGGCTGGCAGCCACGGTGTTTTCGCTGTTTCAGAATGGCTGCCGCAATGAAGGCGAGTTGCTCGAAAGTTTCAGGCGGACCCGCCAATGACCAAGGCCAGGATCACGTCCGCGACACCGGCAGCCGAAAACGGACCTTACGACGCTGCGGTCTTCGCCCGGAAATACGGCATGTCGCGGAAGGCCGCGGAGGTCGTGCTGTCCGCGAACGGACCGTCCAGAACGGCTTGTGACGCTGCCGCGCGCTCTTTTATGGAAGCGGTTGCCCGCAGAGCGAAGAGCAGCCATGAACACTGAAGTTGCGAGCGACTGCCGTTTCGCCGCCGACCCGCAGCGCGTCCAATGCTGCCTTTATTGGACGCCGCGAGGCGTCAGCCTGTCGGCCCTGTCGGACCTGTCACTCCTGAAGCGGCTTGCTGCGCCGTCACGGCAGAGAGTTTCTGCCGTTTGAGCAGCATCGGTTTTTCATAGATCTTCTTCATGTTCATGGCTTCCCTCCGCAAAGTTCGATTGCGGCAGCGTCATCGCCGGCCGCGTTCTTGTCAAGCCGACCTTGTCGAGGGTCGGTCGACCGGACGAAAATCCATGCCTCAATTCCTGTCGGCCGGCTTGGAACGCATGCGCGAAACCGTCTCGCGCTCGGCGCGCTTGGAGCGCAACGGCGGCAGGCCGCGGTCGATCAGGTCCATGTCCTCCAGCACCATATCGCCCATGCGCTTGAAGGCGATGTCGAGCGCGCCGGCGCGGTGCGCCGAGCGCAGGAAGCCGGGCAGGGCGCGCACCGGATGGTCCCGTGCCAGCGGTTCTTCGGGGAAAACGTCGCTGGCGGCGACGATGTGGCCGCTCTTCACCGCCGCCATCAGCGCCGGGAAGTCCACCACGCCGGCGCGGCTGAGCAGGATGAAGGCGGCGCCCTTGCGCATGCCGGCAAAGGCCTCGGCACCGAGAAAACCCTGGTTCTCGCTGGTCACCGACGCAACGACGAAGATGAAGTCGCTGGTCGACAGCACCTCGTCGAGAGAGGCCGGCTCGACGCCATTGTCGATGAGGATCGATGGCGGCAGCCAGGGATCGAAGACTTTGGTGCGGGTGCGGAAGCCCGACAGCAGCCGGTTGAGCGCCCGGCCGAGATCGCCGAAACCGATGATGCCGACATCGGCGCCGGACAGGAGCCGCACCGTCTGGTTGCCGTCGCCGCCCCACAGTTCCTGTCCCTGGCGGAAAGCGAGATCGGCATCGACGATGTCGCGGGCGAGGTTGAGCGCCATGGCAAGGCCAAGCTCCGCGACCGGCTCGGCGAACACCAGGCCGGTGGTGACGACATGGATGCCGCGCGCGAACAAGGTCTCGTAGGGCATGTTGTTGATGAGGTTGGTCTCGACATTGAAGACGCAGCGCAGCGCCTTCATCCGGTCGAGCGTTTCGGGCGATATGGGCGGCTGGCCGATGATATAGCGCGCCTCGGCCAGCACGTCGGCCGGCAGTTTCGCGACGCCGTCAGCGGTCGTCTCGACAATGCGATAATGCGCCTTGAGCCGCCCCAGCTGCCGGGCTGTGAAGATCAGGTCGAGCGTGCGTGGTTCCGGCGCACTGATAACCAGCGGCAAGGCGCTGTTGGACATGACTATTCCCTCTGTTCCCGATGGCCAAAATACCTTGGATGAAACGATTTACAACATCGCGCCGGGAGGCGAGACGGGGCGCTGTTGCAAGCGCGTTCAGCACAGCCCTTGGGCAGGACCAAGCGGGGCCAGACGGAACACTAGCCGTCTCTAAAAGTTGATGCGTGCGGCAAGTGGTGCCCTCCATCGCCTGCCGAAGATCGGGGCCTCAGATCGGCCCGCGCCTTTCTGCCGAGAGAGCGCGGGCTTACGCCATGCCGTGCGCTCGCCGTTGTCCCAGATGCCGGACCTTGCGGCCGATGATCATCAGCCGGCGCGCGGTGTTGTTGCGCAGGCGCCTTACGCGCCATTCCAGTCCGCTGTCGGCGGTAATCGACTTGGCATAGTAACTCACCCGCATGCCATCCTCATCGGCAGCCACCTTGACCGGATCGTCATAGAAAGCGTTGATCTTGTCGGCCGCCATGCCTGGTGTTTCGAGCCAGCGTGGAATGTGAACCGAATGGAGCTGATCGACATCGGTCATCACGCGCCCGATGCCGACGCCCGGCGTCGGACACGTCGTGCAGAAAGCATCGCCGATGAAGATGACCCCGTCGCGGCGATGGCCTTGCGTGGTGCTCAGACTGATCTGCCTGACCTCGACAGGACTAGCGACTTCGAAGTTGCCGCATCGCGCTGCTATTTCGGGCATCAGTTCGCAGAGCATCTTTTGCGGCTCCTGGCGAAACGCCCGCGTCCACGGCTCGGCCACTTGCCGGTAGCCGAACATGTTCGCCCGCATCTTGTCGCCGAGGGGAAAGATGCTGATGTAGGCGATACGGTCGGCAGCCCGCCTGCTGTAGCAGGTGACGGACTGATGACCGAAATCGCGCGGCGAGATGGCGAGGTCGAATCCCATCGACAGTGAGTGCGCCTTCGATTGCTCGATACGCTGCACCCCGACGGCGCGCCGCACCGCCTCGCCGTGGCCGGTTGCCACCACCAGCAGGCGGGCATCGATGACGGCGCCGTCGGCCAGCACAAGCCGCTGCCGGTCCGGTCCAGTCGAGACTTCGGTTACCTTGCCGACCGTCAGCGGCACTTGCGCAGGCAAGGCATCGCGCAGGCCATTGATCAGCGCGCCGTAGGAGAATGTGAATTCAGCCTTCTTCTCATGCGCGAAAAACTGGCCGAGGCGAAAGACATGCGTGTCGGTCGTCGAGGTGACGAGACGCTTGAGTGTTGCATCGAGGCCGAGCTTTTCGAACAGCAGCATCTGATCCATGCCGATCTTCTCGGCCCGGAACTCCTCGTGGTGGACGCGGTGCGGGTCGATCAGCGCCACCTTGCGCCCGGCTTTTCCCAACAGCATGGCTAAGGTGGTCCCAGCCATTCCGGCACCGACGATCGCCACATCGACTTCGGCCGGGCAGGCCTCTGAGATACTCATTCTGCTGCCCTTTCTGGTGGCAACTGCACGTTCACAATCTCCGGTAGAAAATATCTTCCGGACCTGAATCAACCGCAAGCAACCGGAGCGCGTGCCTGGTAGTAACCAATGTTTAGGTTAATCGCGGGCCCGCTGCTTCCAGCGCGGTGCGATCGCCGAGCCATCGATGAACTCAAAGCCGCCAGCCTCGTTGAGCGTGTGAAGTTTACGCCCACTCCATAGCGCACCTGGATGCAAGATGGTTTCAACGACCTGCTCCATGCCGATCAAATCAAGGTGAGAAATGCGTGCGATGCCAAGCGCCGCGCCATAGCTCCTGCGGCAGTCCTGAACCGGGCGCAGCAGGTCGTTGCCGCGCCTGACCATGCGGCCGGCCGGCCGCGCCGAGGCGATGTCGATCAGCACGGGATTTTTGGGGTGCGGCGTCCAGGGGCCGCGAAAATCCGGCGCCGACCACAGATGCAGCGTGTCGGAGAAGGCGCCGCCGCCGTCGCGGACGGTGGCGAACAGCCACCAGGCGCCGCCATGCTCGACAAGCGTGGCGTCGCTGGCGACGACACCGGACAGAAGCGTCGCCTCCTTGACCCATCCGCCGGGAAAGGTGGTGGCCCGGTAGAGATCGACCGTGCCGTTGGCGCAGCTTTCCGGCACCATCCAGACCTCGCCGTCGCGCTCGAAGACGAAGGGGTAGGAGAGATGGTAGGGCAGATCCAGCACCGGTTCAGGTCGTCCGAGCGGGCCTGCCGGGCCGAAGGGCACGGCGGAGATGATGGCCTTGCCGAGCCGGTGAATATAGTCCTCGACGAACAGGGTCAGCTGGCCCTGGTAGAGGATGGGAAACGGATCGGCGTAGAAGCGGCTGCCATCGTCCGGCAGCTCTTGCCATCCCGACGCCGGATGCGCACGCAGGTCGAACAGATCGGAGCCCCCGGTTTGCCGCCAGCCGACCTTCCAATGCGGCGCGTTGTAGCAAAGGTGATAGATCTTCTGGACGATCCGCCGCGCCAGCGTCTTGCCGGCTCTGACCCCAAGCTTGCCGGCCGAGGGCATTGGCGGCGGGCTGCCTGCCTGCGCCGGCTCTGGCAGATCGGGCACCGACTTTGCCGCGCCTGACATGGCAGCGACGATCAGGCTTGCTGTGCGCGCCAACATATCCTGGAAGGACGCCAGCGCGATGCCGCCATATTCTGTGCCCAGACGCCCGGCGGCGATCGCAACGCCGTTCTCCTCGATGCGGGCAAGCGGCGTGCGGCCGGCGAGGATCAGGGCCAGCAAGGCCGCTTCCCCGCTGGCGCCGTCATAGGTGACGCGCCAGACCCGTGTGCTTTCCAGCCTGACATCGCCGCAGAGATCGACGACCAGGTCGGGCGAAGCGGGGGACCGCCGATAGGGCGCGAGCGCCGAAAGCGGCACACGCTTGGCTAGTCCATCATGGGCCAGTCCGTGTATCGCCGTTTCGAGTTGAAACAGGGCCGCGGCGCTGCGCGGAATGCCGCCGCCCGCCGGCCTGACATCGACGGACAGTTCGACGTCGCCGAGCGCGGCAAGGCGCTCCAGCAGCGTGAGATGAAAGGCGCGGACGCAGTCGCCGTCCAGGCGTAGACTTATCTGCATGGTGGAGGTCCGAAAAGGCGGTGCCCGGCCTTGCCGGCCAGGCCGGTCCGGTCAAATTGTAACCCCATCTGCATCCGTCTCCGCTCGCTGCGTAGCCAACACCTCGATATGTATATTTTTAAGCAAACCGCGTGCCAAAATTCACGTCACCTCTCAACATAATTAACAATGTTTTAACAGTTGGAGGAATAGCTAGGTTATCGCCGCAAACTGATCTTGCCGGCATATGGAGTATTGTCGGAGGCAGCCATGCAATCATCCCTGCCCATGGTTCCTCAGCAACACTCTCCGGATGCGGCACGCGCGGGACCGTACGCAGCTTCGACTGTCGAACTGGGCGACCTGAAGCGCATCCTGGTGCGCCGCCGGTTCTGGATCTTCGGCACTGTCGCGCTGCTGACGCTGGTCGCCCTTCTCTACGGTCTTTTTACGCCGGCGCTCTACAGCTCGGCGGCGGAAATCCTCATCGATCCGCAGGACCTGCAGGTGGTCACCAACGACGTCAATCCCAGCCGTATCTCACCCGATGGCGGCATCACGCAGGTCGAGAGCCAGGTCAGCGTGGTCCAGTCGACAGGCGTGCTGATGCGGGCGATCGCGGCGACAAACCTGACGCAGGATCCGGAATTCAACGGGCAGGGCTTGCTGTCGCGCCTGCTCGGTTCGGCATCGGCCGAAGGCGACAGGTCGGTGCAGACACTCGACGCGCTGCGCCGGCGCCTGGCGGTGAAGCGGGCCGACAAGGTCCTGGTCCTCGACGTCATCGTCACCGCCAAGAGCGCCGACAAGGCCGCCCTCCTGGCCAACGCCATCGCGCAGGCCTACCTGGTCGACCAGGCGAGCGCGCGCGCGAAAATGGCCAGGGACGCCTCCGAGTCGATCACCGCCCGGCTGGACGAGCAGCGCAAGCGTGTCCAGCAGGCCGAGAATGCCGTCGAGGCCTACAAGTCCGCCAACAACATGGTGATGGCGGCAGGCAATCTGGTCAGCGACCAGGAACTGACCGAGATCAACACGCAGCTTGCGGCGGCGCAGAGCCGCACCGCGGCGCTGAAGGCGCAGGTCGACCAGATGCGCCGCCAGAGCGGCACGGCGGACGCGACCTCGGAAGCGATGCGCTCGGCGGTGATCTCGAGCCTGCGGGCGCAAGAGGCGACGCTGGTCGACCAGGTCTCGCAGCTCGGCACGGAGCTGGGGCCGCGTCATCCTTCGCTGATCGCAGCCCAGCAGCAGTTGCGCGACACGCGCCAGCTGATCGCGCGCGAGCTCGGCCGCATCGCCACCGCCACCGAGACGGACTACGAACGGGCGCTGGCCAACCAGCAGGCGCTGGAAGCCAAGGTGGCGGGCATGAAGAGCAAGTCGCTCGACACCGACCAGGCCTCGGTGCGGCTGCGCGAATTGCAGCGCGATCTCGAGGCGCTGCGTTCCGTCTACTCGAACTATCTCCAGCGTGCCCAGGAGACGCGCGAGCAGATCAATGTCGACAGCACCAATGCGCGCATCATCTCCAATGCCATGCCCGCCTTGAAGAAGAGCTGGCCGCCTTTGCCGCTGCTGTTGCTGGGCGCGATATTCGGCGGCCTCGGGCTCGGCACCGGTCTGGCGCTGATCGCCGAATATTCTTCGCCGACGGTGCTTTCCAGCACCCAGATGCAATCGGCCATCGACGCCCCGGTGCTGGGCGTGGTGCCGGCAAGGTCAGACACTGGCCGGCACTGGTGGCCTTTCGGCGGGGCGCGTGCCGCCGCCTCCAGCCAGAAGACCGATGCCGTCGTCGGCCTTGCGCTGAGGCGCATGTTCAGTTCGGGCCAGCGTCCGGCGGACTGGCCGCTGGTGCCTTCCATCCTGGTGACATCTTCGCCGGGCGAGGGCGCGCAGCGCAGCCGGGTGGCGCGGCTGCTGGCCAATGCCGCGGCATCCAGAGGCAGCCGTGTGCTGTTCATCGATGCCAATGCCGGCGGCGGCGACCAGAAGGATCCGCAGCCGGGAATCCTCGATGTGCTGCGCGGCGAGTACGCCTTCGAGGCCGTCAGCCATTACGCCGCCGGCAGCAACGTTGCCGTGCTGGGCAGGGGCCGCTCAAAGGCGGTCTTCCAGGAAGCGCATGGCATCTATTTTGCGCAGCAGATGCTGGCGCGGGCTAGCCGAAGCTTCGAGCTCGTCGTCATCGACGGCGGCGCGCTGGCCGACAATCTCAATGCCTCGCCGCTGGTCGCCATGGCCGACGAGATCGTGCTCGTCGCCACGCTGAACGCCACCCCGATGCGCGACGTCACGACGACTTCGCAGGCGGTCTCCGTCATGGGCCGCCTGCCGACAGCCGCCTTGCTGGTCGGCGAGGCCGCCTGACATGGCGGCCAGTTGGAGCGCAAGCGCTTCGAACCATGGTGTTGCCGCACCCCGCGCCGGCACGTCGCTCGATGCGCTGACGCGCTTCGGACTGATCGCGGCGGTAGCGGTGCTGTTCAGCATCTCGGGCGGCATGCTGTGGCTGGTCGGCTACAATTATGATGGCCTGTTCGGCAACCCGGCGACCAAGATCCACCCGTCCACCTATCTCATCGTGCTGCTGCTTGCCTGGCGCTCCTGCACCTTCGGCAATCCGGTCGGCTATCTAGTGCATGTCGCCGACAGGCGTCCGGCCAGCGCGCTGATGGCCGCCATATCGATCGTGCTTTTGTTCGTCGTCATCGCCAGGCAGCGGCCCGGCATGGCTGGCATGATCGATACGTTCGTGGCCGCGGCACTTCTGGTGCTGATGCTCAGCGAAGACGACGAACGGACATTCGCCGGGCTGCAGACCGTCGTTCACGTTGTCATGACGGCGAATGCGCTGCTTGCCCTTTTCGAGTTCGCCACCAAGACGCTTATCTTTCCCTATCGCCTCGACGGCGTGGCGTTTACCACCGATCTGCGCTCGAGCGCGCTGCAGGGGCATCCGCTCGCCAATGCCATGGTGACGTCGATCTACGTGCTTGCGCTGCTCTCCGGTGCCAGATCCCTGTCGACGCCTGTGCGGATAGGGTTGATCGGCCTGCAATGCGCGGCACTCGTCGCGTTCGGCGGCCGTTCGGCGATGGTGATGACGATTGTGCTGGGCGGTTGCTATCTGCTTTCCAAGGGCATCAGCAAATTGCGCCGGGGACGCGTCAATCTCTTGGGTGCGGCACTCGGCTTCATGCTTGCCGCGCTGCTGCCGGTCGTCATCATCGTGGCGGCATATCTGGGCTTTTTCGACGCGCTGCTGGAGCGCTTCGTGTCGGACAGCGGCAGCGCCAATGCCCGTGTCGAGATGTTCGAGCTCTTCAAGCACCTGGAATTACGCGATCTGATCGTGGGGCCGGATGTCGAGCTGATCGACAGTCTGCGCCGTATCAACGGTCTCGAACAGGGCATCGAGAATCCGATCATCCGCACGGTCCTCTATCAGGGCGCCTTCTTCACCCTTTTGCTGACGTTCGGCTTCGTGCTGTTCCTGTTCGAGGTGGCGCGCCGCTGCCATGCCGGTATCTGGCTGCCGATGCTGGGCTGGATCATCCTGATCAACACTTCGGAAAGCGTCGCGTCGAAGACGACGCTGCTGACCAAGTTCGTGGTGCTGGCGCTGGTGCTTTATAGGCCGGCGCGGGTGGTGGTGAGACAAAGGGCGCAGCCGGCGCAAACCTGGACATGACGAACGAAAACCTCCGCGATTAGCTTTGGGCTCGCCGCGCTTCGTCATCCTAGGGCGAAGCAGGAGCGAAGCTCCGTCGCGGAGACCCTAGGATCCATGCCGCGACGGAGATCGAAGGACGCGGCGGTGCAGACCCAGCGTCTCGCGCTTCCCGTCTTGGCCGAGATTGGTCATCGGTAGAAGCGCTCCGGCCGGTCGAGCTATTCACCGCTGCGACGCTTCAATGTCCCGGCATGGATCCTAGGGTCTGCGCCGCGTCGCTTCGCTCCTTGCTCCGCCCTAGGATGACGAAGAGAGGGTGGCTTTCGGCTAATCCCTGAGGTCAGTGATTGCCACTGGTGGTAGCCTTCAACCGACCTACTCCGGCATAACCAAGCCAAGCGCCTCGATCACCGCCGGGTCCAGCGCCCGGGTGGTGTCGTCCATCATGCCCATGCCATCGAAGAGATCCCACAGTGCCCAGGCGAAGCCGAGTTCCTCGGCGCTCCGCCTGACATCGGCGATGTAGCGCACGCGATCCGGGTTGGGCGCGGCGACATAGCGGGCGTCGGTGCGCAGCGCGCCGAACTCGCCCATGATGATGCGTTCCGGCGCAAGGCCATGCGCATCTCCCCAGTCGCGAACCTGGCGAAGATACTTGTCGACAAACCAGCGGTCGGGCTGGGCGTCGAAATAGACCTTCAGCACACGCTCGGTTTCGGCATAGGCGGCCTGCTTGGCGTCTTCAGGGGTTTCGGTGTCCTGCGCCATGCGGGCCCTGACCGATGCCAGCGTCTGTTCCAGCGAGCCGGCGGATGCCGGCCACGGCACATTGTTGAGCGACCGGTAGACAGGCTCGCGCATCCAGGGCGCGCCCTGATGGCTGAACAGATAGGGCTCATAGAAGTGGAAGGTGAACAGGATCGGCTCGAAGGGCGACAGCGGTGCCGGATCGAGCGCGGTCAGTCCGCTCACCATCGAGCCGCAGCCTCCGGTGACGACCAGCGGCAGGGTCGCTGCCGATGCCCTTGCCGCGGTCAGAAGCGCGAGCTGAATTTGCAACCAGACGTTCGACGCGCAGGCCTGCGCCGGTTCGTTGACCGGCTCGAGCGCCACCCTGCCGGGCTGGAACCGCGCCAACCTGCCGGCAAGCTCGCCGACTAGCCCGCGGTAGAGATCGAAGGCGGGCGCCGCGGTGCTGGAGACCATGCGGTCGGGGTTCCAATAATGGGTGGCGGCATTGGCCTGGATGTTGACGGTGATGCCGAGACCGGCGTGGAGAGTGGCCGTGACAGCCGCGTCCAGCATGTCCAGCAACCGGCCGCGCGTGGTGGCGTCGGCGGCCAGGAAAGGGCCGGGATCAACAGGCAGACGGATGAAATCGAGCCCGGTCCTGCGCAGCCGACGCAGGTCGTCCGGGGTCGGCACCGGCCGTTGCGATTGGAAGGGCGGCCAGCCATAGTCGGTGCGCGGAGCGGGAAATTCGCGCGTCAGCGAGAACCAGGGCCAGGCGTTGACACCGCGCCGAAACCGTGGCGCGGCGGCGCGAGCGATTGGCGCGACCGGGAGCGAGCCGAGAGCCGCCGCGGTGGAAAGCGCCGTCCGCAGCACCCGCCGGCGCGACCAGCCTGTCATACGGTCCCTGGCGATACGTGGTCCATCGCGGCGGTCTTGGCGGTGGTCACGCCGAGCAAATGATAGGCCTCATTTTCATAGGCGAGCAGGACATCGTCCCAGCGAAAGGCTTCGCGGGCGCGCGCCCTGGCGGCAACGCCGCAGGCCTTGACCAGGGCATTATCGTCCAGCGCCTGCTGCATCCGCTCGGCGCAACTGTCCTTGCCGGTGAAGTAGATCGCCGCCGCCCCCGCGGTCCACCTGTTGTAGGGATTGTCGTGGGCGATCACCATGTTGCCGGCCGCCAGCGCCTCGACCAGCGAGGGGTTGGTGCCGCCGACCGTGTGGCCATGCAGATAGGCGCGGGCATGGTATCTGAGCGCCTTGACCGTCGCCTGGTCGTAGATGGCGCCCGGCAGGACCACCGAGCCATTCGCCGCCTTGCGAACGGCGACATGATAGGGGATGTCGTCGGACAGCGTTCCCAGCACCACCAGCTTCATGTCGCGCTTGGCGGAGCAAAAAGCTTCGACGATCGGCAGGATGTTGTTGTCGGGTTCGATGCGGGCGATCGAGACCAGATAGCGCCCGGGCTCGAGGCCGAGCGCCCGGACCGGCGCCTCGGGCGCTGATGTCACCGGATCGGCGCCATAGGCGATGGTGGCGATGGCGTTGCGCGGCCGGCGTGTCGCCAGGTGATCTGCGATGGCGGGATGATCGGCGACCAGCCGATGCGAGGCCCATGCGCCGATCCATTCGTTGAGCCAGAACCAGGTTCGCGCCGCCATTCCCCATTTTGGGCGGCGCCACTCGATGCCGTCCATGTTGGTGAAGATCTTGCGTCGCTTCAGCCTGAGCCAGGTCAGGAAGACCGCGCCATTGTAGCCGAGCACCAGGCAAACACCCGGTCGCCGGGCGGCGTCGCGGGCGCATTGCCAGTCGAATTCCAGCGTCGCGCGCGGTCCCTTGGAGGCGACCTGGATGTGAATGAGCTCGATGCCGCGCCAGGTTTCGCTGCGCACCCTCTGGTCGATCCGTTCGACCTCATCCTGGCAATAGACGCCGACTTTCCAACCGCGCCCGACAAGAAACAGCGCCAGTTTTTCGGCAAAGGTTTCAAAGCCGCCATGGGCCGCAGGTATGCCGCGGGTCCCCAGGATCAGAATGGCGGGCGTTGCTGGTTTCATGGCCGGCGGCACTTTCACATGTCTCATATATTAGATATTGCTTAATTTATAATGAGCAGGTGGCAACTTCCGTGCCACCTCCCGATTTCGGTATCCTGCGAGGGATCATCGCGCGGGGTTGTAAAAAAACGGTGTTGAACCCTGTGGTTGTTTCATTCTCGGTCAACCCTTCTGTGCGTAGCTGTATCGAAACGAAGCAATGCCTGGGGCGTACGGCCGGCAGTCGGGCGTATCGAACCGATAGTTGGACATATCAACTGATAGTCTGATGTATCGGACCAGGCATGATTCTTGCGGACGGGCTTCTGCCACAATCGCCCAGCGCGATGGTTGTAGCACCCGGCGGGATATAAAGATGCGGATTGCCTGCGTTCATCAGGGTTATGAACTCTATGGTTCTGACCGAAGCTTCGCGGAGAGCGTTGCCGCGCTGCGCGCCGCGTTTCCGTCGGCCGACATCGAAGTGGTTTTGCCGCGTAGCGGGCCGATCGTGCGGATTCTGGAAGCGCATGCCAGCCGGATCGTCTTCGAACCGCTCTGGGTGCTGAGGCGCCAGGCCATTGCGCGCCTTGCGACCGTCGAGATGGCGCGATTGCCGGTTGCCGTGTTCAGGGCGTGGCGGCGCCTCAAGGATTGCGACCTCGTCTATGTCAACACCTCGATCGTGGCCGACTACGCGCTGGCCGCACGCCTTCTTCCCCACAAGGCCGTCCTGCACATCCACGAAATCCCCGAAGGCGCCATGCGCAGGGTACTTGTCGGCCTGATGCGCTGGAGCCACGCGGATCTGATCTTCAATTCACACGCGACACACGCCGCGTTTGGTGATCCCAAGGCGGCGCGTGCATATGTCGTCTACAACGGTGTTGCCGGGCCGGCGGCAGTCGAACCGATGACATATGACGGCAAGCGCCCATTGCGGGTGCTGCTGCTTGGCCGTATCAACCGGATCAAGGGGCAGGAAATCCTGCTGGAGGCGATCGCCTCGATGCCGGCGGAACTCCAGGCGAGGATCGAGGTGCGGCTGGTCGGCGGCGCCTTCGAAAGCACTGAGCGCGAGCATGCGCTTGCCGAACTGGTCGAAACCATGGGGCTTACCGGGCGCGTCAGAGTCCTGCCTTTCATTCCCGACCCTTCGGAGCATTATCGATGGGCCGATATCGTCACCGTGCCGTCGCGGCGTCCGGAATCGCTGGGCCGCGTCGCCATAGAGGCGATGGCTTACGGCCGGCCGCCGCTTGTGTCGGCGATCGGCGGGCTGGTGGAAGTGGTCAGCGACGGGGAGACCGGCTGGCATGTTCCGCCCGGCGACGCAGCAGCTCTTGGCGCGAAATTGCAGGAGATCATCCTCGCCCCTGAGGCCTGGCGCGGGTTTGTCGCTGCCGGGCGCGCGCGCTACGAGGCAATCTTCAGCGAGCCGGTCGCGGCCGCGGCGATCACCGCGATCGCCGCCGACAAGCTGAAGACGACCATCGCGCGGCCGGGCAGGGTGCCTGCTGCCCGCGAAGCGGAGACGCGGCCGTGAGGTTAGCGTTTCCGAGCCATCTGGTTCGACGCCTCGTGCTGATGATCGGCGGCGAGGCGATGCAGAGCGGCTTTCATTTTGCCCTCAACATCATGCTGTTGCACATGCTGTCGGCGCAGGGCTACGGCCTCTTCGCCATCGGCATGGTGATGGGCGGTGTCGGCCTGTCCTATATCAGGTCGCTCACCGCCGTTCCCGCCAGCATCTGGATGAGCAAGAGCACCAACAGCGCCGGCGTCGATACCTATGACGTGGCGTTCGGAACGGCGGCGCTGATCGTGGCTTTGCTGATGGCCGTCGGCACGGCAGTCCTGATGCATGTTCTTGGCGACCCAAGCGGAATTGCCGCCGGCTGCTTCGTCGGTGCCTGGTCGTTGCGCAGCCATATGCGCACGGCTTTCTTCGCACGGCGCCAGCAGGTTGTCGTCTCCATCAGCGATGGCGCTTTTACAGTCGCCGGCTGTGTCCTGACCGGGCTGTCGATCTGGTTGGTCCAAGACCCGCTGCAGACCGTGTTCTATGCACTAGCCGCGGCAAATGTGTTCGGCATTTTCGTCCTGGTCCGGCTGGCTCGGCGCTCGCTTCGCATCAGCTTCCGCATGCCGACGCGGCGACGCTATGTCCGGCTCTGGCCCCAGCTGCGCTGGTCGGCATTCAGCGCGACCACCACCAACATCCAGGGTCAATGTCTGGCGCTGCTGGTCGCCGGCATTGCCGGTCCTGCCGCCTACGCACCTCTGGCGGCGGTTCTGGTGCTGTTTGCCCCGCTGCGCATCATCAGCCTTGCTTTCGTCAACATGACGCAGCCGGATCTCGCCAGGCTGATGCGGAACAATGAAACAGGCCGTGTCTGGACGCAGGCCAAGATCTGGGCGCTCGTCATGGGGTTTGGCGGCCTTGCATATGGATGTGCCATCATGTTCGTCCTGCCGATGATAAAATCCCAGGCTCTCCAGGACGCTTCGACCTGGTTCATCGGACTTTTCGTGATCGCGAATTTTGTCCCTATCATGCTCTATATCATGCCCCGCATCGTGCTTGAGATACTCGGCGATTTTCGGATCGTCGCGTTCATCACCACGGGCGGCGCGGTCGTCGGGCTGGCGCTGATCGCGGCCCTGCTGGCAATCGCGTCTCCGCCGTGGGCGTTGTTGGGTTCCGCAGTCTCCGAGATGTTCGTGCTCGTGGCATCATGGTATTTCGCGCATCACCGCATGTGGAATATCGAGCATCCCGACGAGGCGCGCGACAGCCGGTTGGGCGCGTGGCGGCGGACGCTGCCGTTCGCTACGGCAAAGCGATAGGAAAAAACATGGCAGTCCAGGCGGTGCAAATTGCTGCGGTGGCCGGCTCGCCCGATGGCCAGTCCTCCCATCCGGCTACCGTCGTCGCCATCGATGCCTACACGGCGCGGCTCCACACCAGCCTGGAAGCGGCCAGGCCGCTCTGGCTGCGCCTCCAGGCGGACGGTGTGTGCACCGCCCACCAGAATTATGCCTGGGCCGAGGGGATCGTCGCGCGGCTGATGCCGGAAGGTGCGGAACTGCTCATCGTGGAGGTAAACGATGCCGTCACGGGTGCGCCGCGAATGCTGGTGCCGCTGATACGGCGACCGGCCTTCCGCCATCGGGTGATCGAATGGCTGAGCTGTGGCGTTTGCGACTATTCGGCACCGCTGCTGGCCGATGCCAGCCCGTGGACGACGCAGTCGGCGCAGGCCGCGTGGGCCGCGGTGCGTTCCGTGCTGCCGCCGGCGGACCGCATCCAGATCAGGGGAATTCCGCAATCGATCAGCGGCGTCGCCAATCCGCTGGCCTTGCTCGCGGCCACGCGCGATTCCCTGCATACCAGCTTCGGCCTCGCCATCGACGGCGACCCGGAAACCGTCCTCAAGCGCCTATGCCGGCCATCCTTCGTCAAGGCTTTCAACAAGGACTGGCGTCGCCTCGAACGGCTTGGCGACGTGGAACTGGTCGAAGCCGACACACCGGCCCTGGTGGAGGTCATCTTCGGCGGCCTCGTCCGGATGCGGCTCAGCCGCTTTCGCGAACTGGGCCGCTTCGACCTGCTGACGCAGGCGACGGTTGTTGACTTCTATCGAAACGCCGCTCTCGAGGGCCTGTCTGATGGGTCGGTGCGGCTCTTCGGGTTGCGTGTTGGTGAAGCTCTGATCGCGGTCCAATACCTGCTGATCCATCAAGTCACCGTTCATGCTCTGCTGATCTCAATCGATCAGGGCGCGGTGCCCAATGTCTCGCCGGGACTTCTGATCATGGGCAAGTTGATGAGCTGGGCGCGCGGGCGCGATTTCAATTATTTCGACCTGTCGGTAGGCAACCAGAGTTATAAGGAACATATGGGTGCCTTGGGCTCGGGCCTGCGCGAGCTTTGCCACGGGATTACGGTGCGAGGCAGCGCCGTGAGCGCAGCCATCGAGATCCGCAACCGGGCCGAGGTGTTCGTGCGCTCCAAACCTCGGCTGCTGAAGAGGCTCCAGGGACTGATGCGGGGTTTGCGGCGCCTGCGTGGGGGATCAGAATGACGGGAGAAGCATGTGGCAAGCTACGCGGCGGGAACGACTTCGATAAGGGATTTGCCCGGTGGGCCATTTTCCCCGACTGTCGCCAACGTTGATGCAACCGCGCACTTCACGGCTCGGCTGCACACCAGCTTCGACACCGTAAGGCTGCTATGGCTGCTCCTTGAAGCTCACGGCGTCTGCACTGCCCACCAGCATTATGCCTGGGTCGAAGGAATAGCCGCACGGCTGATGCCCAAAGACGCGGATCTGGTCCTCGTCGAGGTGAGTGACGCCGTGACCGGCGCGCCGGCCATGCTGCTGCCGCTGATGCGGCGCCGGGCTCTCGGCCACCACGTGATCGAATGGCTGAGCTGCCGCGTGTGCGACTACGCGGTGCCGCTGCTGGCGGATGGGAGAGCGTGGACCAGGCAGAGTGCCGACGCCATGTGGGCAGCGGTCCGTGCCGTGCTGCCAGCGGCGGATCGCATCCATATCGCGGGAATTCCGCAGCAGGTCCACGGCGTGGCCAATCCGCTGGCATTGCTTTCGGTGGCGCGCGACTCCATCCAGGTCACCTCCGGCCTCGTCCTGCATGGCGATCCGGAGACGCTCATCAAGCGGATCTGCAAGCCGTCCTTTGCCAAGGCCTTCCGCAAGCATTGCCGCGGCTTCGAACAGCTTGGTGGCCTCGCTTTGGTCGAGGCCGATACGCCTGACCTGGCCGAGGAGCTCCTGGATGCACTGCTGGAACTGCGGCTCAAGCGTTTTCGTGAGCTCGGGCGTTTCGACCTCCTGACGCAGGCCCCGGTCGTCGATTTCTACCGCGCCGCGGCGCTGCAAGGCCTGTCCAACGGATCGGTGCGGCTCTTCGGACTACGCGTCGGTGAAGCCTGGCTTGCCTCCATCTATGTTTTGGTGAGAAAAGGCACACTTCACGCCCTCCTGCTCGGCATCGACCAGAATGCGGTCGCCAATGTCTCACCTGGCCTGACGACGATGGGCAAGCTGATGGTGTGGGGATGCGAGCGGGGCTTCGACTATTTCGACCTGTCGGTCGGCGGCCAGGGCTACAAGCAACATATCGGGGCCTCGAGCTCGGTACTGGCCGAGATCTGCGAACCGGTGACGGTGCGGGGCAGGGCTGCGAACGCAGCCATTTTGCTGCGCAGCCGGGTCGAAGGCATGACGCGGTCGCGTCCCCGGCTGCTCAAGGCCGTCCAGGGCCTGACGCGCCGCTTGCGGCGATTGAAGGACTGAGTACGAGCGTTTGCCGACGACCGATGTAAAGAGGCACCAAGGCCGGCAAGCTTGTTGACTGGGTTGGTTGGCTCTATATCTGAAAGCGCCGCTTGCCGTTCAGAAATGAGTGTCCTCGGCAGATTTTTTAAGTTGGCGTTTTCGGCAGATCATATCGATGGATGCAAGTTTAGGAGATGGGATTCGTTCCATCCTCATTATTCAAACGAAGTACATTGGAGATGTCGTTCTGACATCTGCTTTGGTTCGCAATCTGCGTCTTTCTTATCCGCAAGCATCGGTAACCATGCTTTGTGCGCCTGGTCTCAAGCAGTTCATTGTCGCGCAAGGGATCGCCGATGTTGCCGTGGGCTTTGAATCCCGTGGCAGAGGAAGGACTCTGCTCAAGCGTTTGAGCGACTATCGTGGCGTCATCTCTGATCTGCGGCGTCGGAAATTCGATCTTAGCATCGACCTTACCGATTCAAAAACCTCGCGGATCATGCATCGCTTGATCGGGGCCCCACTTCGCGTCGGTTTCGATCCTTCCGAGCATCCGATGAAGTTCTGGGAAATCCAGCTTGCAAACGTGCTCGCCGCGACCTTCGGACATGGCGGACCGCATTATCTCTACAGGAACCTGTCTCCACTCAGCGCCCTCGGGTTGGATTATCAGGACCCAACGCCTCGGCTGCAACCGACCAGGACTGCCCAGGAAGAGTGTGCCAGGCTTCTTGCGGAAAACGCTTTGGCGAAGAAGTCCTATGTGGCCGTGCATGCCGGCGCGAGGTTTGAAGGCCGTTGCTGGCCGCCGCAACATTTTGCTGCGGTCATCGATGAGGTATACGCCAAAACCGGGCTGCGATCCCTCCTCGTTGGTGGGCCGGATGAAGGGCTTGCCGCGCAAAGGATCCTTGGAGTGGCAGCATCGCCGGTCGCAAGTGTCGTCGGAAAGGCCTCGCTGGAGGTGCTGACGGCATTGTTGGCCGAAGCGTCGATCTTTCTTGGCAATGAGAGCGGCCCGATGCACATCGCGGCCTCTGTCGGAACTCCAGCGGTGGGGCTGTACGGTCTGACGTCGCCTGAGCAATGGGGCCCATTCGGTGTCCCCAACCGGACGCTCCAGCCGCCCATGCCTTGCCCATGCATCGCTCCAGGTTTGTGTAAAGAAAACAACGCCGGTGGGGTCTATTGCGTCCAGCGGCTCCAGGTTGCCGATGTTGCGGCGGCGACACTCGATCTCATCGGCACGGAAGTTCAAAAATCTGCTCATTCGGGCACGCCGGCCGCGTAGCAGAGCGGCAGCGACGGACGATAGTTTTGGCGGCGTGGTGGTGCACAGTTCATCTTCGTGTGCTTCACGTCTTGATTCAAGCCAAGGCCCAAGCATCTTCCAAAGATTGGTAAATTTGACCGGGCCGCATCCTGCGCTGTCCGCGAAATTGACAGGACGGCGCGTCTCCGCCATCCTTGGCCCCAGTCGTCAGGCTGCCGGCAGCGGCCGCGTTGCGTGTCAGGGGCGACCGAGGGCAGTGTCATGTTCAGTCCCGTCACAGGTCAGAATTCCAAGCGCGCCGCGGTGCGCAAGGCGCTCGATCGTCACAAGGTCTACATCACCGCGCAGCGTTTTTCGGCAGGCACCTACCAGGCCCGGGTTCTGGTCGACGGCGAGGCCTATTGGGTCGACGAATTCCGGCTGAGCCAGCTGCAGCAAGGACTGTCGCCGGCGGAGCTCGAGTTGACGCCGGCCGCTGACGATTGAGAGCGTGACTGGCTTGTTCCTGGCCGCCGTGCTTCGATCCTTGCGATGACGACTCCACCAAAGCTCAAAGCCTATCGCGCCAAACGCGAATTCGCCAAGACGCCGGAACCGGTTGGCGGGCTCGTCAGCAGCGACGGCAACCGCTTCGTCGTCCACAAGCACCACGCCACCGCTGACCATTATGATCTGCGCCTGCAGGTCGGCGATGTCTTGAAGAGCTGGGCGGTGCCGCGCGGGCCTTCGCTCAATCCGGCCGACAAGAGGCTGGCGGTCGAGACCGAGGATCATCCGCTCGAATATATCGACTTCGAGGGTGTCATTCCCGAGGGCGAGTATGGCGGCGGGCCGATGATCGTCTGGGATACCGGCACATGGGCGCCGATGGACGACGTCGAAAAGAGCTTGCGAACCGGCGCCTTCAAGTTCCGGCTGGCCGGCGACAAGCTCAATGGCGGCTGGATGCTGACCCGGCTGAAGCCGAAACCCGGCGAAGACGAAAACAAGAAGAACTGGCTGCTCTTCAAGGAACGCGACCTCGCCGCCGACACCGCGCTTGACATCCTCACGGCCCGCCCGGAAAGCGTCAAATCCGGATTGCGCATCGAGGAACTGGCGGCGCCGGCGAAGCCCGCTGCCAAACCCGCGCCCAGACAGGGATCACTGAAGCCCGGCACGCTGCCGGGCGCGTTCAAGGCCCCCATGCTTGCCCGTATCGAGCCGCAGCTGGCGACGCAGGTGCCAAAACCGCCCGATGGCGAAGACACCAAACAAGTCTGGCTGCACGAGATCAAATTCGACGGCTACCGCACCATGGCGCATCTCACTGGCGGCGTGGTCAAGCTGATCACCCGTGGCGGCATCGACTGGACGAAGCGCTATGGCGACCTACCGCTTGCCTTCGCGAAGCTGCCCTGCCGCGATGCCATCATCGACGGCGAGATCGTGGTGCTCGACGCCCGGGGCATCAGCCGCTTCGCGCTGCTGCAGGATGCGCTGGCCGAGGGCGCCGGCAGCAAGCTCCATTTTTACGCCTTCGATCTTCTCCATCTCGACGGCTGGGACCTGACCAAGGCGCCGCTGGTCCGGCGCAAGGCGCTGCTGGCGCAGACGCTGTCGTGCCTCGGCGCCAATTCCGCCATCCAGTTCTCCGACCATATCGAGGGCACGGGGCAGGGGCTATACGACCAGGCGTCGGAACTTGGGCTGGAGGGTGTCGTCTCCAAGCGCGCCACGGCCATCTATCAGAGCGGCCGAAGCAAAAGCTGGACCAAGACCAAGGCGTTGCTGTCAGACGTCTTCGTCATCGCCGGCTTCACCATCTCCGATGCGGCCGAAGGGCTGGCGGCGCTCGGCATGGCAGAGTTCGAGGGTGGTGAATTGCATTATCGCGGCAAGGTCGGCGCCGGTTTCGATGCCGCCACCGCCGGTGAGTTGCTCGCCAGGCTGGAGCCGCTGCGGGAAGGCGCCACCCCGCCCGAGGGCGTCCCGCGCGAAATCATGCGCGAGATGAACTGGGTGCGGCCGCTGCTGTCGGCGCGCATCCATTACGCCAACCGCACATCGGACAACGCACTGCGCCACGGCGTCTTCCGCGGTTTGAGGGATGTCGGCCTGTCGACGCCGGTCTCGTCCAAACGCAAGCGGCTGATCGCCGAGGCCGACCTTGCCACCATCTGGGTGACCAACCCGACGCGCCGGCTGTTCGGCAAGACCGGCCCGACCAAGCTCGACATTGCGGTCTATTACGCGCTGGTCGGCGAC
The DNA here is from genome assembly GCF_040318635.1 of Mesorhizobium sp. M1066. NCBI lineage: Bacteria > Pseudomonadati > Pseudomonadota > Alphaproteobacteria > Hyphomicrobiales > Phyllobacteriaceae > Mesorhizobium > Mesorhizobium sp. M1066. The sequence continues at coordinate 34,227 of NZ_JAMYMR010000024.1, read as the reverse complement.
TTCATGCTGCCGCACATCCTCGGCCGGCCGGTGTCGCTGGTGCGCTGCCCGACCGGCCTGCCGAAGGATTGCTTCTTCCAGCGCCACGCCTTCACCGGCATGCCGCCCTCGGTGGTGACATTCGAGGCGACGAATTCCGAGGGCGAGACCAAATCCTATCTCTCGGTCGAAGGCGCGAAAGGGTATCTGGCGCTGGCGCAGTTCGGCGTCGTCGAGTTCCACACCTGGGGCACCCACCGCACCAGCCTCGACAGACCCGACCAGATCGTCCTCGACCTCGATCCGGGAGAAGGGATCACCTGGCGCGAGGTGGTCGAGGCTGCGGTGCATATCAGAAGCGAGCTGGAGCGCCTGGGGCTGGTGCCGTTCGCCAAGACCTCCGGCGGCAGCGGCATCCACATCACCGTGCCGGTGACGGGCAAGCAGAACTGGAAGAAACTGCACCAGGTGACCAGCGCGATCGCCACGCATCTGGCGACAACGGCGCCTGATACTTTCACCACCACCATGGGCAAGGACAACCGCAAGAAGCGCATCTTCATCGATTATCACCGCAATGCGCGCGGCCACACCTCGGCAGCACCTTACTCGCTGCGCGCCCGCACCAATCTGCCGGCCTCGACGCCGGTCAGTTGGAGCGACCTCGAATCCATCGATGCGCCGCAGGATCTGAACTATTCCTCCCTGCCGGGGCTGCTGGCGACGTCGGGCGATCCGTGGGCCGAGATCGACGAGTTCGCGCGGGATTTGCCGACCTTGAAGAACTAGGTTCCTCGCCCCCATGAAATGGGGGAGAGCGTTGCGGGGCGAGGAACCCAACGCCATCGACGCTTCCGACAATTTGAATTATTCTCTCCGCCACGACCTCAAAGACGTGGCGGAAGATTTCGTCAGGGATTTGCCTGTATTGTGCGGGGTCGGTGTAGGATTTGCGCAGCCTCGTTCGTCCTTCGGACGAAAAGCGCTGCAGTCAATGTCAGTGCATGGCCGCGTAGGAGTGTTTCATGGCGCCCAGGGCAAGTTGGAAAGGTTACCTTAAACTCAGTCTGGTCAGCTGTCCGGTGCGGTTATATCCCGCCACCAGCGCCAGCGAGCGCATCAGCTTCAACCAGCTGCACAAGAAGACCCACAACCGCATCAACATGAAACCGGTCGACCCCGAATTGGGGCTCGTCGAGCGTGCTGATCTGGTCAAGGGCTACGAATACGAGGACAAGCAGTACATCATCATAGATGATGCCGACCTCGATGCGGTGCGCATCGAATCCAATCACACGATGAACATCGAGGCCTTCGTGGATGAGGACGAAGTCGACGTCATCTATCAGGACGCGCCCTACTACATGGCGCCTGACGGCGCGATGGCGGAGGAGACCTTCGCCGTGCTGCGCGAAGCCATGCGCAAATCCGGCAAGCTGGCGATCGCACGCCTGGTGCTGTCGAGCCGCGAGCGGGTGGTGACGATCGGCGCGCGCGAGAACGGCATGTTCGTGTGCACCTTGAGGAATCCGAACGAAGTGCGTGGCACGGCTGAATATTTCGGCAACATCCCAGCCGGCAAGCCCGATCCCGAAATGCTGCAACTCGCCGAAGCACTGATCAAGCAGAAGGAAACCACCTTCGATCCTAAGAACTATGAGGACCGCTACGAGGCGGCACTCATGACGATGATCCGCGAGAAGCTGAAAGGCCACAAGCCGATCATCGCGGCGGCACCCGAGCGCGGCAATGTCATCAACCTGATGGATGCGCTCAAGGCGAGCCTGTCGCAATCGAAGCCCCCGGCCAAATCGAAAAGCAAGGCCGACGAGGTTGCCAAGCCCGCCGCGAAGAAGGCGGCAGCGGGTGGTGCTGCTGAAAATCCGTTGAAGGCCAATCTGCTGAAGGCGGTCGGCAAGAGCAAGAAATGACGGCACCGACCGGCGCTGTTTTCGGCACGATAGGCGCGCTGGCGGCTTTTCCGCTCAGGCTGGCTGCGAGGGAAGTGGAACGCCGACACGGCCAGCTGCGGCGCGGTATCACCAGGCGCACCACGCATGTCGTCTTCGGCCGGACACTGTTGGCCAAAGCCGGGCTCTCCAGGAACGGCGATGCCGGGATCGAGCGCCGTGTCGCCGCCGAGCGCGCGGCCGGTCGAACGCTGGTCAGCGAAAACGGATTCCTGCGCCTTCTCGGACTGATGAAGACACCGGAAGCGTCTTCGCTGTCGCGGCAATCGCTGATCGATCAGTCGCGGCTATCAGGCTCCGACCTCGACCTGCTCAGCCTGTTCGATGCGTTCGAGCATGACGTTGAACCCTATTCCTTCCGCGACCTGATCCTGGCGCGCAAATATACCGGGCTCATCGCCGGCGGCGCGACATGGGGGGCGATCGCGCGCTCCGTCCACCGCTCCGGCCCGGTGGCGTCGCTGACCGCCAAGTCGCTCAATGTCGGCTCGCAGCATGGGCGCGCCGATGCCATCTATCTCGAAGGCGGCCAGAGCGAACTCGATGGGCAGTTGCTGTTCGATCTCGGAACAGCCGGGGCAGAGGGTGACGACACGCTGGAGGAGCTGTTCACCGAGGCGGAAGCGACGGAGGAGCAGGGCGACCATGATAGGGCCGCCGCGCTCTACCAGCGCTGCCTGGCCATCGATCCGAGCGATGCGATTGCCGCCTTCAACCGCGCCAACTGCCTGCGCGCCGGCGGCCACGCGGCGGACGCCGCGCACGACTATATCAATGCGATAAAACTCGACCCGGCCTTCGTCGAGGCGTGGTTCAACCTGGCCGGACTGATGAGCGAGCAAGGTCGCGAAGCCTCGGCGCGAAGGCACCTGCAGAAAGCGATCGCGCTCGACAAGGCCTATGCCGATCCGGTGTTCAACCTCGCCCGACTGGAATTCGACGCCGGCAATCTGCCGGAGGCACGGCGCCTGTGGGTGCGTTATCTCGAACTCGACGCGGAGTCCGAATGGGCACGGGTTGCAGCCAAGGGCGTGCAGTTCGTGGATCTGCAGTTGGCGCGGACGGCGGGGTGAGTGATGCTGGCGCTTGAACACCCCCCTCTGGCCTGCCGGCCATCTCCCCCGCAAGGGGGGAGATCGGAAGCTTGGGCGTCCCGCTCCTTCTTGCAAAGTGGGAGATTGGCGAAAGCGGTTGAGCGCGCAATCTCCCCCCTTGCGGGGGAGATGTCCGGCAGGACAGAGGGGGTGTGACGGAACTCGACCTCTCCAGCGAGACCGCCCCATGACCGCCTTCCTCTTCGACGGCGACGATAATGCTCCCGTCACCATCCTGCTCGCGCATGGCGCGGGCGCGTCGATGGACTCGCCCTCGGTGACCGCCACCGCCAAGGCGCTGGCCGCCGCAGGCTTTCAGGTTGCGCGCTTTGAATTCCACTACATGGCCGCGCGCCGCTACGGCCACCGCAAGCCACCGCCGCGGGCCGAGACGGTCAACCCGGAATACATCAAGGCGATAGCCGACCTCAGGGCAAAGGGCGTGACGGGACCGCTGATCATCGGCGGCAAGTCGATGGGCGGGCGCGTCGCCTCGATGGTCGCCGACGAGATGTTTGCCAAGGGCGAGATTTCAGGCCTGCTGTGCCTCGGCTATCCCTTCCATCCGCCGGCCAAGCCCAATCAATTGCGGACAAAACACCTCGCCGGGCTGAGGACGCCAACGCTCATTTTCCAGGGCACGCGCGACGAGTTCGGGACGCCAGACGAGGTGGCCGGCTATGGGCTGTCGGACAGTATCGAGATTATCTGGCTGGAGGATGGCGACCATGATCTCAAGCCACGCAAGAGCATCTCGGGATTTTCGGCGGCCGACCATCTGAAGACGCTGGCCGAGACGGTGAAGGCGTGGTCGGGCCGGATCGCTTCCTGAAGCGATGAAGATCGCCTCCTTCAACATCAACAACATCAACAGCCGGCTTGAAAACCTGCTGGCATGGCTGGCTGCGGCAAAGCCCGATGTCGTGTGCCTGCAGGAACTGAAGGCACGCGACATGCAGTTTCCGCGCTCGGCATTGGCGGCGGCCGGCTATGGCGCGGTGTGGAAGGGCGAGCCGACGTGGAACGGTGTTGCCATCCTGGCGCGGGGTGCCGAGCCAGTGCTGACCCGCGATGCCTTGCCCGGCGACGATGCCGACAGGCAGAGCCGCTATATCGAGGCGGCGGTGAACGGCATCATCGTCGCTTGTCTCTATGCGCCGAACGGCAATCCTCAGCCCGGCCCGAAATTCGCCTACAAGCTCGCCTGGCACGCGCGGCTGGAGGTGCATGCCGAACAGTTGCTCGACACTGGCCTGCCGGTGGTGCTGGCCGGCGACTACAACATCGTGCCCGAGCCGCGCGATATCTACCCCACCCGCTCCTATGACGACAACGCGCTGGTGCAGCCGGAAAGCCGGGCGTCGTTCCAGCGCCTGCTCGACCAGGGTTGGCTTGATGCCCTGCGCAAGAAGCATCCGAAGGAAACGCTTTACACATTCTGGGACTATCGCCGCAACCGATGGCCGCGCGATGCCGGCCTCCGGCTCGATCACATCCTGCTGTCGAATAAACTGGCACGCCGCCTGACCGCCGCCGGCATCGACCGCGACGTGCGCGGCGAGGACGGCGCCAGCGACCATGCGCCGGTGTGGGTGGAATTGAAGTAAGGCGACTGCTTTCATGCGTCGCGCTTGAAGGGGTCGCTGCAACGCGCTTTAAGTCTTTTGTCTCGATGCATGTCGCTGTCCCAATCCGGGTTCGCTTTTGGCCGACATGCAATAACCTGTCGGCAAAGTACTCCAACGCAGCCGGATCGCCCGTGAACGCAACCCCCCACGAGATTTGTGAAGCGAGGCTCCATGCCTGACTTGGGCGCTGTCCAGATACTGGCCGCCGCCATTGTGGTGCTTGCGGCTGCTGTCGCGTCCTGGCTGCTGTGGCGGAAGCGCAGCCGTCGCAAGGGACGGCGGCTAACCAATCCGGCTGCCGACTATGCCGTCCGTACCGATTGGAACGCCCGCGGGGGTATGCTCAATTACTCGTCCTTCGTCTATTTCGACGTCGATCGCGACGGCAAATACGGCGCCGGAGACCGGCCGATGGCCGGGATCATGGTGCGGCTGTATGACGAAGCCGGCAAGCTCGCCGCGTCCGCGCGCACCAACAATGCCGGCTTTGCCAATTTTCCCATGTCGGTGAAAAGCAGAAAGGCCGTGATCCGCAAGCCGGGCAACTGGCGCTTTGTGGTTTCGGTGCCGCCCGGCTGGCAGGCGAAAAGCGAAAATGACATTCAGTCCCGACACTTCCTGCCGCTGCCGGGTTCGCCGGCCGGGATGGTATCGCAGGAGATGCTGCTGCCGGTCGGTCTGGCACCGCCGCGCCGCGTCAGCGGGCGCGTCGCCGGCGATGGACCAGCGACCCTCTCCGTGTCGGGGAATGGGCACGTCCTGGAGACGCGGGCACTGGCGCCGGCTGCCGTCTTCAGCTTCGACCTAGCTGAAGACGCCGACACGGTCAGCGTCAGCGGCGGCGGCTTGGAGCGGCGGCTGACGCTATCGCCCTACTCGGCGGATCTCGGCCTGCTGTCGCCGCAACGCGCCGGCATCGATACTGATGCCGCCCTCGAAACGATCGATTTCGACGCTGTGACGTCGCGCAGCCTCAGGAAAATTCCGGCTGGCCATGCCGGATTGGCGTGGCGCAACCTGAATGCGATGGCCCGCGACTTCACCAAGGACAGCCAGGGCTATGTCAATGGCAATGTTTCCGGCGATCATGTGGTCTACACCAGCAGCGGGCTGCCGGCCGAATTCAGCTGCGAACGGCCGTTCGGCTTTCACTCGGTCATGCTGAGCGCCGCCTGGCTGGCGTCGGAAGGGGAGGTGGCGCTGATCGAAAGCTGGCTTGGCGAGCAGCTGATTGCAAGCGACGAGGTCACGCTGTCGGCGCTGACGCCGCTGCACTACGCCCCGATGCTCAAAGCAGTAACGCGTGTTCGCCTGTCGACGAAGCACTATTGGCAAATGGTCGTGGACGATCTGGTCCTGACGCGCTGAGATTTAGGCATACCAAAGCGGAGCGAAATTTCGCCCCGCTTCAATCAAGTTTCGTTTACGGTCAGCCCGGCACAATAACAATCGAGGCGCCGTTGGCCGCAGTGACCGCCGACAACCGGCCTTTTTTCAAGAACGATGGCTTCACATAGATTTTTTTCATATCAGACTCTCCTAAAAATCCCGATCCGATGATGCCAGACTGCGGCCATCTGTCAACTGTGCGGGCTGAAATCGGCAAACTGCAATAAATCCAAGGAGGCGCGGCAAGGCGCCCGCCCTCCAATTCTTTGTTTTACGCCATTCCGGATCGAAGCCTTCGGTGCTTTTCCTGGGATTGCTCCGCGCCAGGCGTGATCCGGCCAAGAGTGTGCCTGATTACATCGTGGCGCTGGTTGAGCCGTTTGCCGTAACGGCTGAAAGCTTGCCCTTCTTGACGAAAGCCGGCTTCGAGTAAGTCTTCTTCATAGCGATCTCTCCTGATCCCTCGGCGATGATGGCAGATGCGCGACATGTGTCGACCAAGCCGGGGCCGACGGCGGGCCTCCTGGCGATACTGGCGCCGTGTTCACTGTCCACGGCAACGCATTGGCGCTGCCGGCCGACGGCCAGCGCGCCTGGTCTTCGACTTGCTCGACGTCACGGCGCGGCTGTGGGAGATGGACAGCGGCAACCGGATCGCAATGTTGGACAGCCAGACCGGCCCGATCTATGCGGTGGCCTTCGCGCCGACGGCGCGGTGCTGACCGGCGGCAACGACCGTACTATCCGCGACTGCCGGCCACCGGCGGCGACGGCGTGGTGCTGTTTGCCGGCGCGCCGGAATGAGCGAAACCTTGATCACCCTGTCCGCCGTGCTATGTAAAAACCCATGCCAGCACCCAGCCTCCCGAACAATGCGCCGCTCATCGTCATCGATCTCCAGACCGGCATGTTCGACGGTGTGCACGAGCCGCCGATCCATGATGCGCCAGGCATTGTCGAGCGCACCAAGGCGGTGATCGATTGGGCGCGGCGCGGCGGGCGCAAGATCGCTTTTATCAGGCATGACGGACCCGAAGGCGATCCGTTGGCACCGGATGAACCGGGCTGGCCGGTTTGGCCCGCGCTTGGCCAAGCGGCGGACGAGCCGACCTTTGCCAAATCCGTGCGCGATGCTTTCAGCAATCCTGCCTTCGGCGACTGGCTCGCCGGTCAGGGTGCGGGTGCGGTCGTGCTCTTGGGCGCACAGACCGATTTTTGCGTGGCCGCGACGGTCAAGGGCGCCATCGCCAGAGGGCTCGGCGTGATCGTGGTCTCCGATGCGCACAGCACGCTGGACAATGCCAGCGAGAGTGCCGAGCAGGTCATCACCAGGCACAATGGCGAATTCGCCGAGGCCGGCGCCAATCTGGTGACCACAAAGGCGCTTGTCGGCGGCTGAAGCCCGACCGTCGCCGCAGGCCGCATTATCAGGCAGCCGGCTTGAAGCCTTCGCGAGGGAAGACAGGCGGCTGCCGTGGTCGACGCGGACGGGGGGGCGCATTGTTGGGATGGCTCGGGCGCCCGCGTCAACCAGGGCGGCTCGTACCGCCGCATTAGCAACATTGCACATTGCGGGCCGCTCGAAACTTCCGCGAAAGCGGAATAGGCTGGAGCAAAAGTGCGGATTCGGCTGAGACTTTCGGCGCGCTTTCCCGGTCAGGGAGTCAAAAAGTCTGCTGGCTTGTCGGGATGTCGCTCAGGGCGTTTGCCGGGTCCTGCACCGGATCGGCGAGGAACGATGCCGCAATCAGGTCGTCGGCATCGATCTGACCATGACGATCTTCCATGATGGCCGCGACCTTTTGAAAGGTTTTCATTTCGGCATCCGTCACCCGCGCATCACGCATCCTGGCTTGGAGATCGGCCAGGCGAACGCCCAAAGCAGGGGATGTCACAGCTTTGCTTATCATCTTCACTCGTCCTGATTGGAAGCTGGGCAACCCGCCGCCATGGCTGGCGGCGGGTTGGACAGTTCGAAATTCAATCGTAGACCTTGATGATCTTGCGGGTGCCCGGATCGACCAGGACGGTGCGGTTGTCGACCACCACGTAGCGGTATTTGACATCGGGGATCTCATGAAGTTCGACCGTGTCCGGCAACGCGCTACCAATATTCAGTTCCACACCGGGAACCTTGACCGAAGCGAGGGGCTGCTTCTTCACATACTCGCGGATGACCGTGTCCTGTTCAGGCTGAATGACAACGTCCTGAGCGGCAACGGCGCCGACACCGGCCAACAGCAATAGCGCCGCTGCGGCGCCCGTTAGGTGCATTTTCATACCGTTTCTCCTTGCGAGTCAGCATGACAGGATCGTTCATCGCTGACGGCAACTGAACTTGAGCCAAATGAAAATGTTCCTCCGCTGGGGCTTCGGTCGGATGAGACGTGCGACTTAAGTCTGGTCTGCGAGCGCATTGGTCTTACCGACGGGAACGGCTCTCTGTTCACGGCTGTTTGTCTCCCGGAATTCGGAGAGACAGATGGACAAAAGTGTTGGCCAAGCGCGCTGGTTGCTCGCACCGATTTTCGCGACAGCTGTCACCTTTCTGGTGATGGGGATAGTCCTTGGCTGACATGTCGTCGATCGGCGCAGCAACGTCCCTTCCTGCGCTGATAGGATTCGCAAGCCGCTTCGGCGGCTGGCGAATCCTCTATTTTCACCATGCGCCGGCCTGCTCATTCGGCAGCCGAGCGCTGTGTTCAGCTTATGCAACGTTTGGAGGTTACTATGGATCGGCGATCCTTCTTGACGGCGATGTTTGGCATTGCCGGGGCAGCGGCCCTTGCAGGGGCAATTCGCCCGATCGAGGCAGCGGCCGGTGTTCCAGGCGCCGGAAACGGCATTCTCGATGAAATTGAGGCAGAGGCCCTCGACGACGAAGGTGCACATGCGGAGGTGCAGCCGGTCGACCATCGACGCTGGGATAGGGGCTGGGATCGGGACTGGGGTCGGGATCGGGGCTGGCGCCGGCGCCGGCACGGGCGGCGTTGGAGACGGGTCTGCCGCAGTTACTGGCGGCATGGTCGCCGTCGCGTCCGGTGCTATCGCAGACGTGGCCCTTCGGTCGTCCTTCGATTTTAGCAGCTAGCCTGCACGTCCTAGCGATTTGATCAGTGCGATGGGCTCGGCGTCCGCATCTTTCCTGCGGCTGCCGAGCCGATCGCAAGCAATCAAACTTCTCCGGTGGCAAAACACCGTCCGAAGCCGTCCGCTCCGCTGCCACATCACCAGCACGCCGCCGCGCTGCAAGCAGCGGCAATCGCGGTTCTTCCTGGACGAAGCCTGGAGGATCCGCGCGGCCGCAATCTCGCTATTGCTCAGCAGTTGCTGGTTCAGTTTGCCGCTTTGCTATCGGCCGCGTGTATCGATCGAGCGGGCGGCGAAGACAGGGCACGTTGATCCGCAGGCTGCTCATTGAAATAGAGCGAACTGCCGAGTAGGAGGAACACGATGCCCACCGCCGTCAATCCAACCATGAGCACGGCGATCGCCGTGCCTGGGCCATAGCCTGTCTTGATGATGGTGGATCGGTGGGGCATCGCGCTGTTCTCCAGGCATGGCACCCGGCGATGCCGAGTCTTCGCGACAACGACAAGCGAGGCCCGATGTTCCCTCGTGGGAAGCTTCAATCGGTCACGTCGGGCTTTTGCTTTTTCCTGTAGGACCAAGGTCTTATCCGTCGTGCGCAAAAGTCCAAGGGGCCTTGTTCAGTTCCGATAATGTCCCTTGGATGTTCCGCTATTTTAGGTAAATCTGATATAATGCCCAGGCGGAAAGCTTAGCCGGGCAAGCACATTTGCCCGCGAACCGGGCATGGAAAATGTGGCTTTGGCAAGGTCAACAACAGGCAGTCATGTCTCAGGCGACGAATGGCTCACGTTTCGTCGAATCGGCCCTCGCGGGTCTGATCGCGGGTGATTGCGGCTTCTTCCTCATCATCGGGGAGGGCGTCGTCGCTGTCCTGGTACGCGTTATCGTCGTCCTCGTCAGGCAGATCGCCGTCTTTTTCGATGCCGTAACGCATGTCGCCGTTTTCCGGTACGGACCCTGGCAGGATCTCGCCGCCCTTGATCGCATCCCAATCCTGCTGCTCGATGGTAGGGCCATCCGCCTGCGGTGCGTCATCTTCGATGTCGGCGCTTGGTTTGTTGCGCGGTGCCATGCCGGCCTCCTTTCCTTGAAAAAACTGGAGGCGAAACTCGGCGTGCCGGCATTTGTTCCCCTGCTCGAGGTGCAAAGAGCGGGCGTGCTTCTGGATTTTCGACGGCTGGCGCGTCAGCCCAGCCCGCCCGCACCGCCGCCGCACCCCGGATCGCCTCCGTTGCCAAGTCGCCGCGGAATGGAGAACGCGTAGCGGTGACCGGCCGCTTACTTGCGAAGTTGCTAAAATAATGGGATGTTGTCCGCGGGAAATGGGAATGAGGCAGGGACTGGTTGGAACCGGCGCGGTTTCGAGGGTTTTGGGAAACCATGTATTTTGGACAGTTTCTCGTAGGAATGTCAGCCACGGCCATCATCGTCGCGGCCTGGACCTATATGGCCACCGGATCCTTCTGGGAGGCATTTGCCTGGACGATAGCGACACTGCTTGTCCTGCAAGTCGGCTATTTCGTGCTCATCGTGAGGCTGATCTTCAGGCGCGCACACGATATCGCGCCGAGCCAGGATCCGGTAGACGCCTTCCCGCCCTTGCATCGCGACGGTGTCCAGCTTTGAGACCGGGGCAACCGGGGCCGATCAGGAATGGTGTTTCCATACGGGCCGTCCACTCGCGCGCGTGCGCCGAGGCATGGGAACATGATGGATGCGCGACCGACTTCGCATCGTACTCAGGCCGTCAGGTTGGGAACAAGTGCTGATACTTCGCGTTCTCTGGCAGTGAGGTTGTCACCTCCATCGGTACTGTCATGGCTTGCTCTGCTCCCGGCGGCGCGAGCCTTTTCGTGCCGGAGCCTTTCACATCGTACAGATGGAGGGATCGAGGCCGGTTGGCTCGCCAATCCGGCGGCAGATAGAATTCTTCATCCCTAAATATCCGTACATATTTGTGCAAGTTTTCAAGCTTTTCCGTGTTGCCTGCCGAACGTTTGATCAGCAAAAAATCAATATCGGACCGAAATTGTATCGTCAATTCTGACGTTACGATGGAACCGCCTGCCAGCGGTGGAGTTTTTATGGAGGGCGGAATTCAGTTATCACCAGGAGAATGGTCATGAAACTTTATCTTACGAGCGCGGCGGCCGCCGTCGTCCTGATGGGCGGCATTGGTGCGGCGCTGGCGGAAAACGTCGTCGTCGTCCAGCCGGAGCAGGAGACGGTCGTTCGCGAATACATCAAGAGGGAACCGCTTGCCTCGGTGAACCTTCTGGGAGTCGAACTCAAGCTCGGCTCCTCGGTGCCGGACACTGTCGAACTGCGTGAGGTGCCCGACGTCAAATACCGCGTCGCCGTGATCAATGACCAGACGGTCCTGGTCGATCCCGAGACCCGCCAGATCGTCGAAGTACTGCACTAGGGGATTCCCGCAGCACTGGGCCTTGGGAAAAACCCGCCCCGACGTCGCGTCGGTGGCGGGTTTCCTTTTGTCGCGATCCGCGATGGCCTATTCGGCGGCCAGTCTATCCTGCGTCTTGGTCTCGAAATCGCCGGCGTCGTGGCGCTCATGCAGTTGCATGGCAGGCTCGCCGAAAGCGCGGTTGACCATGCGGCCGCGCTTGACCGCCGGTCGGGCGTCGATCGCCTTGGCCCAGCGTTGCACATGTGCGTATTCCTGCACGGATAGGAACTCGGCGGAATCATTGTACATGCGGCCGAGCGCCAGCCCGCCATACCAGGGCCACACCGCCATATCGGCGATGGAATAGTCCTTGCCGCCGAGATATTCAGTCTCGGCCAGCCGGCGGTCGAGCACATCCATCTGGCGTTTCACCTCCATCGAGAAGCGGTCGATGGCATATTCGAACTTTTCCGGCGCATAGGCGTAGAAATGGCCGAAGCCGCCGCCCAGATACGGCGCCGAGCCCATCTGCCAGAACAGCCAGGACAGCACTTCGGCGCGCGCCGGCTGTTCGGTAGGCAGGAATTCGCCGAACTTTTCGGCGAGATAGACCAGGATCGAACCGGATTCGAAGATGCGCACCGGCGTCTTGCCGCTGCGGTCCATCAGGGCCGGGATCTTGGAGTTTGGATTAACCTCGACGAAGCCGCTGCCGAACTGGTCGCCATCGTTGATCCGGATCAGCCAGGCGTCGTATTCGGCACCCTTGTGGCCGCGCGCCAGAAGCTCTTCCAGCATGACCGTGACCTTGACGCCGTTCGGCGTCGCCAGCGAATAGAGCTGCAATGGATGCTTGCCGACGGGCAGTTCCTTGTCATGCGTCGGCCCGGCGATCGGCCGGTTGATGCTGGCAAAGGCTCCGCCGCTCGGCTTGTTCCAGGTCCATACTTTCGGCGGTGTGTAGTCGGTCATTTCGTGGCCTCGTGTCGGGGAAGGATGGCAGGTCGCCATAAACTAGGGCTGCGGATGTGTAAGTTCAACTTGCGTTGAACTATTATCGATGCCCGCGGAGCCAACATCGGCAATTGGGCACTTCCTCACCCTTGCGCCTTCTCCTGCGTGGCATACCTATAGAAGATGTCACCAAAGCCCATCCAGGACAAAAGCATGACCATCAATCCCAATCCGCGCTCGGTCGTTGCCGTGCGGGCCACTGTTCCCGAAGATGCCTTTACGGCCGGGGCGCTCGGCACGCTCAGGGAAGGCAGCGGCGTCGTCATTCGCAATGACGGGCTGGTGCTGACCATCGGCTATCTCATCACGGAGGCGGAAGAGGTCTGGCTGACCAGCCATGACGGCCGCGTCATCCCCGCTCATGCGCTGGCCTACGATCAGGAATCAGGCTTCGGCCTGGTGCAGGCGCTGGCGCCGCTCGGCCTGCCGGCGGTGGCGCTGGGCGATGCCGGCAGGGCGAGGATCGGTGACGCGGTCGTGCTGGCCGACGGCATCGGCCAGTCTGTGCAGGCCAGGATCGTCACCAAGCAGGAATTCGCCGGCTATTGGGAATATCTGCTCGACGAGGCGATCTTCATTGCGCCGGCGCACCCCTCCTGGGGCGGTGCCGGGCTGTTCGGCGCTGACGGCTCGCTGCTCGGCATCGGTTCCCTGCGCCTGCAGATGAGCCGCAACGGCGAGGTCGCCGACATCAACATGGTGGTGCCGATCGATCTGTTGCCGCCCATTCTCGATGACCTCCTGACGCGCGGCCAGGTCGCCAAGCCGCCGCGCCCGTGGCTCGGCGCCCTGTCGGCCGAAAGCGACGGCAGAGTGGTGGTGATGAGCGTGACCGAGGGCGGCCCGGCGGCCAAGGCCGGCCTGCGCCAGGGCGACATCATCTCCGACATTCGCGACGGCGCGGTCGACGGGCTGGCCGATTTCTATCGCAAGCTGTGGGAGAGCGGCTCGGCCGGGGCCGAGATTCCGATGCGGGTGCTGCGCGACGGCCGCGAGACCTGGCTGCGCGTCAAATCGGCCGACCGCGGCAGTTTTCTGAAAAAGCCGCAACTGCAGTAGACGCGTCAGCCACGCGATGCATCCAAGACTGCTCAAGACCTTCCTGGCGGTGGCGCGGAGCCGCAGCGTCACGCGCGCCGCAGAAGTGGTCCACCTCGCGCAATCGAGCGTCAGCGATCAGATCCAGGCACTCGAAACGGAGCTTGGCGCGGCCCTGTTCACGCGCGCGAAGTCAGGCCTTGAGCTGACGCCGGCCGGGCTGGCGCTGAAGCCGATCGCCGAGGATCTGTTGCGGCTCGATGGCGAGGCGCGCGCGGCCGTGCAGGCGGCGGCAAGTCAGACAAGCGGGCAGGTGACGATCGGCGCACTGGAGACGATTGCCTCGGCACGGCTGGCGTCCTGGCTACCTGGATTCCAGGCCGGTCATCCCGACATCATTGTGCGGATGAAGGTGGCGGGCAGCGGCGCGCTGCTGCGCCAGCTGGAGGAAGGCGACATCGATGTCGCCTTCTGTTTCGACCGCCGTGACTTCGCGAAGGACGCGTCCGATGAACGCTTCGCCAGGCGCACCATAGCAGCCGAACCGCTGGTGCTGGTCGCGGCTCCGGGGCAAGGCAGTGCAGAGCGTGATCTGGCCACCCTTGCCACACACTCCTTCGTGGCAACGGAGCCCGGATGCGTCTACCGACACATGTTCGACACAGCCTTTGCCGAGGCGGGCGTTGCCGCGCCAAAACTTGCCGCTGAGGTCGGCAGCATTGGCGCCATTGCGCGGCTGGTGGCGGCCGGCGCGGGGCCCGCCCTCGTTCCACGCCTTGCCGTCACCGATGCGCTGGCGCGTGGTGAAATCGTCGAACTGCCGTGGCCCGGTCCGATGCGAACCGCGCCGCTGACGATGATCTGGCGGCGCCGGCGCGTCCAGCCGCCGGCACTCAAGCAATTGCTCACTGCCGCGCGCGCCACGCTCGTGCCGGTCCCGCAGTCCGCCAAGGCTGGTTCAGGACTCGAATCGGCGAACCGCTCCAAGGCCTTGTTTACAAACAACTCCTGACGGAAGCACGACGGTCTAGACCAAGCGGTGGCCGCCCTCAACATGCAGCGTCGTTCCCGTGGTAAAGCCATTGCCGATCAGGAAGGCGATGGCGTCGGCGATGTCATCGGGTTGGCCGATCCGCCCGACCGGCAGCCGCTCGGCCATCGCGGCCAGGGTCTCGTTCTTGCGATCGCCGGCCACCTGCGCCCAGATCGTGGTGTCGACCCAGCCGGGTGACACGGCATTGACGCGGATCGGCGCCAACTCCACCGCCAGCGCCCGCACGAGGCCTCCGAGCGCCGCATTGACTGACGCGACGACGGAGCCTCGCGCGGTGGGCCGGTAGGCGGCAATGCCGGAAACGAAGGTCATCGAACCGGTCGCTGCCAGCCGTGGCGCACCGTGCTTGGCGAGCAGCAGCGGTCCATAAAGCTTGCTCTCGACCATTTTTTGCGCCGCCTTCAGGTCAAGTTCCGGCAGCAGCTGGTAGGTGCCTTCGATGTCGGCTGCGGTGCTGACGATGTGATTGACGTCGCCGATCCCTGCGAACAGAGCCGCGACCTGGTCTTCGCGCGTGATGTCGACGACGGCGGTCTCCAGCCCGGCGGGATTGCCCAGCGCCTGGCGCGCCTGCCGCAGCCGGTTCTCGCCGCGCCCGGCTATGATCACCCTGGCCCCAGACTCAACGCAGCGCCGGGCCAGCGCCAGACCCATGCCGGAGCCGCCGCCGACGATCAGGATTTTCTCATTTGAAATGCTCATTCGCTCTGCCTTTGCTTGGATGGAGAAGGGCAGGGAATTGGCAGTCCGGTACGGCAAGTGAAAACGGAAGAAACCGATAGCGCTATCGGAAGCGCCGATGATGCAGGGCGATCAGTTGCCGCAAGCGGTGAAGGCAGCGCCCGGGTTCCAGTCCTTGAAGGCGATGGCCTGGCCTTCGACCGAGACGGTCTTGTGCTTGGTGCTGCCGTCCGGCTGCTTTTCGCTGCCGGTGCCTTTGCCGGTCAGCACATTGTACTCGCAGGCGCTTTCGGCATTCTCCTTCAAATAGTCATCATGGTCATAGGCGAAGCCGGCGACGATAAAGGCACCGTCGCGCCAGGCGATGGTCAGCGTCATGTCGGTCCGTTCGCTGCCGACCGGCATCGCCGGCAGGTAGAATTTGATCGAACCGTTGGGCAGCATCGTCAGTTCCGGCTCGGTGTCGGAGTTCTCGTAGCCCGGCCGGTCGTAGCCGTTCCATTCCCCGTGGATCTGCTCGTGCACGATCTCGACGGGCTTGAGGTAATTGTGCTCCTTGTCCCTGAGGAAGAAGTGGACATCCATCGGGTGGCCGGGCTCGGTCTCCACCACCATGGCGAGATCGACGGCGCCGTCGCCATTGAAGTCGCCAGTCACAGCCGTGACGATTTTCCGGGTTTCGATCGGCTCCGCAAGGGCGAGGCTCGGCAACAGCAAAGATAGAAAAGCGAGCAGCAGAGATTTCATGGTGGCACATTCCCCCAGACTGACACCTTGCGGTCCTATAGCATGGCGGTGGAATATCGCGCGCCCTCTCTTCTCCCCGACGAAGTCGCGCGGCGATGCTTTCCTTTGCTTTGTGGTGGCGCAACTGACGACAACCGACAGCGATCTGTGCCACATGCCGGGCAATGACGATGGGTGCAATGCGGGGGGCAAGATGACTGTGGGAGCAGGAACTGTGGTGGCGCGAGCGGCACTGAACAAACAGGCCGGCTAATGGCGCCGGTCAAGGTTGATCCCGACAAGGTCCATGAATTCCCGGATCCGGGCAGCTTCTACGCATGGCTCGGCAAGCACCACGCCACGGAAACCGAAGTGTGGATCAAGGTTCACAAGGTGGGGTCGGGACTGAAGTCGATCACCCCCAAGCAAGCCATCGACGTGGTGCTGTGCTTCGGCTGGATCGATGGGGTGCGCAAGGGGTTGGACGACAAGAGTTTCCTGCAGCGCTACACGCCGCGCGGTCGGAAGAGCATCTGGAGCCTGATCAACATCGACAATGTGGCGCGGCTGGTCGAGGAGGGCCGCATGACCGAGCATGGGCTCAAACAGGTCGAGGCGGCGAAGGCCGACGGGCGCTGGGCGCGCGCCTATGGCAGCGGCAAGGAGATGAAGATCCCGGATGATCTGCAGGCTGCCATAGACGCCGAACCCGCTGCGAAGGTGATGCTGGCAAAGCTCAGTGCCCAGAACCGTTTCGCGCTCGCCTTCCGCACCCACAACATGAAGACCGAGGCCGGGCGCAAGAAGAAGATCGAGACGTTTGTGGCAATGCTGAAGCGCGGCGAGACGATCTACCCGCAAGGCAGGAAGTAAGGTTTGGGGTGGGCTGGTTTGGGCGCCAGTTCGTCTTCCGCACGGCAAGCCTGTCGTCACGGGATCCGGCGTTGCGCGAAGCGCTTCAGGATCTGAATCGTGAAATTGTTCCAACTGCTTGTTTTTGCGCAATTCGATGGTCGGCGCGTCGCGCGGCTGCTTCAGCAACGACATCGCCGGTGGACGAAGGACGGCACGGCGGCTACCCTTCGAAAGCCGCGACGATCGAGCGGCGGACGCTGGGAGTCGTTGCCGTTGAGAAGAGTTGCTTCGTGGACGATGGCGCTGGGTCTCATTGTCATCGTCGCGTGTGTGGGAGCCGGCGCCACGCTTGCCCAGACCTCGCCCGACCAGACGTCTCCCGACCTGGCTTCCCCCTCGGCCTCGCCGGCAAAAGAGATCTCGGTCGGGATCAAGGAGGCGCCGCCTTTTGCGTTCAAGCTGCAGGACGGCAGCTGGTCGGGATTGAGCATCGACCTCTGGCAGAAAATAGCCGGGCGGCTCAACCTTCGCTTCCGCTATGTCGAAGTGCCTGCCGTGCAGGACCAGATCGATGGCGTCGTCAACGGCAGGTTCGATGCGGCGATGGCCGCGATCACGGTCACGGCCGACCGCGAAAAGGACGTCGACTTCACGCAACCCTTCTTCACGACCGGGCTCGGCATTGCGACACCGCTCAACAACCAGCCGTCATGGCGGCCGGTGCTGCATGCCCTGACGTCGTTCGGCTTCCTGCAGGCGGTGCTGGGGCTGGTCATCATATCGGTGGTGGTCGGCGTCCTGATCTGGATGTTCGAACGTCGGCACAATGACGATTTCGGCGGCGGCGTCGCCAAGGGACTGTTTTCCAGCATGTGGTGGTCGACCATCGCCGCGACGCAAGCCAGCACCGGCGACTTCGGTCCGCGAACCGTGCCGGGGCGCGTGCTGGCCGCGCTCTGGATGATGGGATCGATCATTGCCATCGCGGTGTTCACCGCGGGCGTCACATCGGTGCTGACGGTGACGCAGATGGAAGGAATGGTGCAGGGCGAAAGCGATCTCGCCCAGGTCAGGGTCGGCGCGGTGCAGAGCTCGTCGACGGCGTCCTATCTGGATTCCACCCAGATCCGTCATCAGGACTTTGCCTCGATCCAGCAAGGCCTCAACGCGCTTCGCGCCGGCAAGATCGATGCGCTGGTGCACGACAAGCCGCTGCTTGGCTGGCTGGTCGGGCAGAATTACGCGACGAGCCTGCAGGTTCTCGATGCGACCTTCGACCAGCAGCAATATGCCATTGCGCTGCCGCTCGGCAGCCCGTTGCGCAAGTCTCTCGATGTCGCCCTCCTGCAGACCATCGAAAGCGATTGGTGGAAACAGGCCGTCTTCCAGTATCTGGGCGAGAAGTAGTCGACAGGAACTTCCGCGGTGCGATGCGCTGGAAAAACCGCCCTCACTCTGCGAGAGAGGCGGCCCTTTCTTCAAGGATTGATGGTTGCTGTCACTGGTTCAGGTCGACCGGCGTCACGCCAAGAAGCTTCAGGGCGTTGGCGTAGGTCCTGATGCCTTGGGCCTGTTTGCGCTCGGCACAAAACCGGTTCGCCTTGTCCTGGAGCGCGGTTGCTTCGGCGATCTGGCTTGCGCTGGTGCCTGGGGTGGCCTTCGTTTGGATAGCCCCGTCGAGTTGAAGGCCGAGTTGGCTGCAATATTCGCTCCGGGTGACCGCTGCTTCCGCACCCGATTGTGCGACCGCCAGCATGGCGAGCGAAATGCCTGTCAGGGCACCGATCCATCCGGTCGAACGTCGTTGCATGTTTCGGGACCATTTCTTGGCGTTGTGCCGCGGCCGCTTGGCCGCCGCGAGGGTGGTTATGACAGGCGATGTTTTCGCGAGTTTTTCCCGGATGTTGAATCTTGTTTCTGGGGTGTGTCTGGTGGGCGTTGAAGCTGCCAATCTCCCCCCTCGTGGCAGGGCTATCGCATATGGAATTCCTGAGATGTCTGCCCGGCACGGACCCCCACGCCTAACCCCTCCCCACAAGGGAGAGGGAGACTTCCGTTGGCACTGACCAGGGAGAATCGCCTGTCTTTTCGGCGCCAAGAAGAATTAAAGGCACGCGGCAGCGTTCCCTCCCCCTTGTGGGGAGGGTTAGGGTGGGGGTTCTTCTTCGCAAGAATCCATATGCGATAGCCCTGCCACGAGGGGGGAGATCGGCTGTATGCGGCGCTTGCGCCTCTTTCTTTGCGGCCATCCTTCGCGTAAGGCGCCGGGCAAATCCTTTCACGCAAGCATATAGCCCGGACACCGCATGATCAGACTTGAAAGCATCAGCAAGCAGAACGGCCGTCAGCTTGTCTTCATCGAAGCGTCGGCGTCCCTGCAGAAGGGCGAGAAGGTCGGCCTCGTTGGGCCGAACGGCGCCGGCAAGACGACGCTGTTTCGCATGATAACCGGCCAGGAGCAGCCCGACGAAGGCCAGGTGCAGGTCGATCGCGGCGTCACCATCGGCTATTTCAGCCAGGATGTCGGCGACATGGAAGGCCACAGCGCCGTGGCCGAAGTGATGAACGGTGCCGGGCCGGTAAGCGAAGTCGCGGCCGAGATGGCAGCGCTCGAGGCAGCCATGGCCGATCCCGACCAGGCCGACCAGATGGACGAGATCATCGAAAAATATGGCGAGGCGCAGCACCGCTTCGAGGAACTCGACGGTTATGCGCTGGATGGCCGCGCCCGCGAAGTGCTGGACGGTCTCGGCTTTTCGCAGGAGATGATGGACGGCGATGTCGGAAAGCTGTCGGGCGGCTGGAAGATGCGCGTGGCGCTGGCCCGCATCCTGTTGATGCGGCCCGACGCCATGTTGCTCGATGAGCCAAGCAACCATCTCGATCTGGAGAGCCTGATCTGGCTGGAGTCCTTCCTGAAGAACTATGATGGCGCGCTGCTGATGACCTCGCACGATCGCGAGTTCATGAACCGCATCGTCAACAAGGTGGTCGAGATCGACGCCGGTTCGCTGACCGCCTATTCCGGAAACTACGAATTCTACCAGCAGCAACGCGCGATCGCCGACAAGCAGCAGCAGGCACAGTTCGAGCGCCAGCAGGCGATGCTGGCCAAGGAGATCGCCTTCATCGAGCGCTTCAAGGCGCGCGCCTCGCATGCCGCACAGGTGCAAAGCCGGGTGAAGAAGCTGGACAAGATCGACCGCGTCGAGCCGCCGAAGCGCCGCCAGACGGTTTCGTTCGATTTCCTGCCGGCGCCGCGCTGCGGCGAGGATGTCGTGACGCTGAAGAACGTCCACAAGGGCTATGGCAGCCGCACCATCTATGAGGGGCTCGATTTCCAGGTCCGCCGCCGCGAGCGCTGGTGCATCATGGGCGTCAACGGCGCCGGCAAGTCGACGCTCTTGAAGCTGGTCGCCGGCGCTTCCGAGCCCGACACCGGCACGGTCGCGCGCGGGCCAAGTGTCAAAATGGGTTATTTCGCCCAGCACGCGATGGAAGTGCTGAAAGGCGAGCGCACCGTGTTTCAGACACTGGAGGACGCGTTTCCGCAGGCCGGTCAGGCGCCGCTCAGGGCACTCGCCGGCTGCTTCGGCTTTTCCGGCGACGAGATCGAGAAGAAATGCCGTGTGCTGTCGGGCGGTGAGAAGGCGCGGCTGGTGATGGCGCTGATGCTGTTCGACCCGCCCAACCTTTTGGTGCTGGACGAGCCGACCAACCATCTCGACATCGCCACCAAGGAGATGCTGATCACGGCGCTTTCGCAGTACGAGGGCACCATGCTGTTCGTCTCGCACGACCGGCATTTTCTGGCGGCGCTTTCCAACCGCGTGCTGGAATTGACGCCCGAAGGCATCCACACCTATGGGGGCGGCTATACGGAATATGTCGAGCGCACCGGGCAGGAAGCGCCGGGGTTGAGGAGCTAGCCCTTACCGCAGCGAGATGCTCATGCCGCTGAGGTCGGCGTTGACCTGCAGGCCGACCTGCCTGCCCGTCAATTCGAGCCGGGCGCCCTTGTCATTGCTCATGACGATCACCTGAGCCCCTTTGCCAAGCGCGCCGCCGCCGCCCGCCGCACCATAGACCCCGGTCACATCCCGTGCGCGTTTGATGTGGCGCACGGTGCCTTGGAAATAGGTCTTGGAGACGCCGAAGGCGAGACCGCCCGATACGCCGCCGACCGAGATGGGATAGCGGCGGCCATGGAAGGTCAGCGTTCCTTCGCCTCCGGAGCCGCCGACGAAGAAGGCCGCCTTGTAGACGGCGAAGCGGATCGTGCCGCTGTCGGCATGCGCGGCGCTGGCAAAGCCGATGCTCGCGGTGGCGATGGCGGCCACCGCGATGGAACGAAATCCGGATGAAATCTTCATGGTGAGAACTCCTCAATGTCGCCGCTTTGCCGGCCGCGCAGCGTGGGATCAAAGTTACAACTGAACAGTCTCGCCCGTGATTTGGTTCCAGTATGGGTTCGAATCCGGCGGCTGGAGGGCCGGGGAGAGGGCGGCCGGGTTGCGGAGGGTGGGGAAGGCGCCTGACCGCAGCTATCGCCTTGTGGGATGAAGAGGTCTATGCAGGCCCTTACAAGGCTTAGGAGAGGCTTCGGATGAGAATCGCAATCTGCCTCGCATTGACTGCGGCAGTGGCCGGATGCGCGACCTCCCCGGTCGACTATGAGGCGTCGCTTTCGCAGCAGGACCAGAAATGGGCTTCGCAGGCATGCCAGCAGGCCCGCATGGCGGCTTCGGATTACGAGGCTCGAGAGAAGGAGCATCCGGGGTGGGGTTTCGGCGTCCTGCTTGGTCCATACTCGATGGGCCTCGTCGCAGCCATCAAGGAGCATGAGCAGAAGCAACGAAAGCTGTTCGCCCGCCAGGTGCACCTGCAATGCTCAAGCCTGCCGCTGCCGAAGGAACTGCAGGGCGATTTGAACCCTGGGGTGCCGCCGACGAAGTATCCATAGCCCTGCCGCGCCTTCCGGGCGCAAGGCGGCGGGTTCCGAAGCGGCGATGGAAAGCATCGGCCTGATCAAGGCCCCTTCGCTGTCGCTCGCCGAACCGCTGGTGCTGCCCTCGGCGGCGGCCGCCGTGATCGGCGGCACCTCCATCTTCGGCGGCCGCGGCGGCTACACCCATCATCGGCGCGCTGATCCTGACTGTGCTGACGACGCTCTTGACGATTTTGAGATGCCGGAGGGGCAAGGCGGATCTTCGGGCTGATCGTGCTGTTGGTGACGGCGGCTTATTTGCGGATTGTGGAGGAGCGGTAGGGGTGATGGTTGGGTCGAAAATGGACCTGCCTTCCAAGCCAAGGTAAACGTTTGTCATTACACTATCGGGGATAGCGTCGTGAGGCCTTGACTTCGATGCAACTACCGCATCACGGTCACGATCGGGAAATGGTTTCCAGCGGATTGGATGATGACGTTAGACATTCGCGGAAGCCTGAAGAATACAAAGCTCAGCTCCAACCGGTATGTGGTTGTAGAAGAGTTGATCTCGAACTCGATCGATGCCTTCCTGATTAGGCGAAGCATTGATTCCACCGACGTAAGTCTTGGAATTAATCTATCCGTCAATCTCTTCGCGACCGACCTGCTGAAGCAAGAAATCGACCTTTCCATTTCCTGCATAGACAATGGTTGCGGCATGGGGGACGAGCAAACGAACGCGTTCCTCACAAAGGACACGTCCTACAAGGACGACCTCGCCATCGTGGGGATCGGGAAGTGCAAGGGATCAGGTCGAATCCAGTTCTTCCATCACTTCGCGAGCGTCGGCATTAAAAGCACTTACCGCGAAGGCGAGCGCATGCTTCAGCGGACGCTCCTTCCCACAGATGGGCGCAAGAAGCTCGAACTGGACAACTTCGCGATTACGGACGGCGTTACCTCCGACATTGGCACCACTATCACCCTGTCCGGGTTGAGGGCTTCAACGCGCGAGCTTATCTACGCGATAGACAAGATTACCAGTACCTTCTCCGCCGCAAACATCAGGCGACACATACTCATGGCCTTCCTGCAGAGGCTAGTGAGCCTAAAGGCTGAACTGGGCGACTTCGAGATGGTCTTCAAGACAACCTACCCCGACGGCGTCGAGGAGACGGAAATCCTGCGTGCACGCGACCTGCCCCCCGTTTCTAACGAGCGGGCGGTGGAGGTAGAGGAGTGCGATCCGCGGACCGGCCAAGCGCTGGGGCGCTCCCAGAGCTTCCAGCTTTCCCACTACAAACTCGACGCGGCGCAGTACGACCTTCCACGAAACGCTATCTCACTCTGCGCGAAGTCTTCACCCGCCAAGGACATCACGTATCGCTATCTCCGGACCAAAACTGAGCAGAACAGACCGGTGAACGGTTTCCACCACATCGTCCTCATCGAGGGTGCGCTGTTGGACAAACGCGTGAATGAGCAACGTGACGACTTCGAAGGCATTCCCGAAGCACTTCCTACGGAGGACATGTTCACGAACGAAACAGTGTCCTACGCCGCATTATATGAACAGATAGACCCGATCATCGACGAATTCGTCACGCCTACAGGCTGGAGCCGCGACGGCGTGATCGCCGATGCGGCAGAGAAGTTCGGTGTCTCGCCACCGATGCTGACCGACACCGACACGCGGGTGGTCTACGGCGACACCGCGAAGTCCGTCGCGGAGCGCGTCCTGAAGAAGTATCAGGACCGCATCATCGCCGACACGGCGGAGATTTTTGACCTGAAGGAGGAGATCACCCGGACCGAACCTCACTCAGCCGACTTCCGCCAAAAGATCAACGAATTGTCGTGGCGTTACACGTCGTCGCTCAAGACCTTCGACATGGCCAATCTGTCGCAGCTCGTGGTTCGTCGCGCGGCAATCGTCGAGATACTCTCGCTTGCATGCGGCAAGAAGTTGGACGTCCAGGCCGTAGACGGCGAAAAGCGGATGGACGAGCGCATCATCCACAGCATCTTCTTCCCTATGAGAAAGGACAGCAGCGAAGTCTCTGATCACGACATCTGGCTGCTCAGCGAGGAGTATCAGTACTACGACTACATCGCGTCGGATAAGCCGCTGTCTAAGATCAAATGGTCCGATGACGAGATCCTGTTCGAGGGCGATATCGATGAAGAGTTCGAGCGGGTCCTACGCGGGCGGGCCGATGCGAACGGTTCGCTTAGGCCCGACATTGCTGTCTTCAACAAGGAAGGGTCTGCGATTATCGTTGAGTTCAAGGCTCCGGGGGTCAGCATGGATGAGCACATAGGCGACCTTTCCGAGTATGCCCACCTACTCGCTGCCAAGTCGAAGGGTAGACTGAAGAAGTTCTATGGCTACCTCATAGGCGACACCGTTAATCGTCTGCGGATGCCAGGCTACACGCGATTCCCGATGGGCAAGGGGTATTTCCGCACAACCTCCCTCTATGATCCCGAGAATGGCCGAAGTCTTGGTGAGCTCTATGAAGAGGTGCTCTTTTTTGAGGACGTGGTGGACCGGGCACGCAAGCGCGTCAGCGTATACAAGGATCGCCTGAACATCGACGTGACTAAGAGGTAAGAACTCGATCAGGCGGCTGGCTTACCAAATGCCGCCTTTGCGCCCCGTTCGCGTCGACGGCTGAAGGAGGCAGTCAGCTACTAGGAGACCGTGTCATTGTTGACTTGCGACCTGAACTGCAGCGGTTGCTCGATCGTCAAGCTCCTCCGCTTCGAGCGCACCAGAACCTTGAGATGTGCGATCATTTCTAGCACGACCTCAGCCGGGCGATGGGCAACCTCCTGACGATCAACCTTATAGTTACTTATCAAATCCGCGATCACGCTAACCACGACAACTGGCAGTTCGCTTGAGATCGCGTTCGCAGCTTGAACCGCCCCGGCGGCTCCTACGTCCAGAGCCGCGAGGCTCCGGGAGACTGTTTCGAGCGCCCCCAGATCGCCGGTTTTCATGACCATACTTACCGAAGCGAGAGGCCCAACATGAACCTGTCCCAGTCGACCTTCCATCGCGAGTTGATATCCGAGGTGTTGCAGAATCATAGGCGTCACGGATACGTGTGGACGAATATGGTGGATCTCGTTCGAAGAGAAATTGGGTTCGAACGTTAGCACCTCTGAAGAGATGACGACGTCCCCGACGTTTTGACTCGGGTGAAGTCCTGCGCAGCGGCTGACGATGAAGACAGCATCTGGTCTGTTGTCGATCAGCATGGAAGTCATCGCGATCGCAGACGCTATACTGCCTAGTTCCCGTAGAATGGTACAGGTTACTCGCGCACCCGAATGGGTCGTTCCGCGAAAATAGAGGCGGCCTGAGCGCGTGAAGCGATTGAGCCGCATCAGCCTGTCAAAAAATGCGCTCGCCGCCTCATCGCTTTCGAGAAGCACGCCAATATGCGGCTGCGCCGCCATGTTGTCGATGGTCACGGGTTTGAGATTGTGGCGTTCTAGGACAGCGCCAGCATCACGAGCGAGAACGCTCATGGATCCACCCTCTTTCACCATGGCACCGATGACGACGCCAAGTATGTCTCCCTGCTCATCTGAAACGACGGCACCTGATCCGCCTCGGCCTATACCTGCCTCCAGGGCCACCTCGAAAATGTCTTCGTACCGCCGCTTGCCGTGATCGCCCACAGCTAAATCCATCGTCATGTCGATGGCGTCGATGCTGCCCTGAACGATTTTGCCAGGCATCTCAACGAATGCCTTCGCCCCTGGACGGCGATATCCCAATGACCGGTTAGCAAACGGGAGCTCGCCGCCGCCAACCAGCAACGTCGCCCAATCTGTGCGTTCTTCGAGCAGCTCAAGCATCAGAGGGATGCGCTGCTCGTCAACGACTATCTCTATCCTGTCGTGGAAGCTGCCGGGAAACGCGTGCGCTACTGTGATCGCAAACAGCTGGCCTGAAAGGTTGACACCGAACAGGCCAACGGTGGCACGCCGCTCTCCGTTGATCAATAGCTCGTGCCCACTACTGAGCTCTGTCGAAGTCAGCTTCACCTCCTCAACCTCACGCATGATCACCTCAAAGCCCTCGATCTTATCGGGAAGGTTGGGTTTGGCGCCCTTCTCCACCGTCACGACAATCGCTTGCTTGAGACCAACTGCAATCACGCCCTGCTTCGTCATAAGTGCTTCTCGCTCAGCCGCCAGGACATTTTCGATCGTCGACGGCACTACGGCTACAGCGGGCGCTGCCCCTTCCCCTACGGCGCCCATATCCGCGGACGTGACCTCTTCAAGACTTGATGCCGACCGATCCTGATGGGCAGCCTCAACGATCTCAATAAATGTGGTGGCCGCCTTATCCCACGAGCAAACCGATGATAGATAGCCCCGCAAGCGTGGATAAAGGAGTTCATCCGCCGCGCCATCGACTAGCAACGGCACTGTGGCGTTGGCGAACCGCGCCGCGATGTCCTTCGGGTCGCCCGACATATCGATAACACAGCTTGAAAAGTTTTGACCGGTCTCTTGGGCCGTCTCGAGTATGAGCTCCGCCATGCCGCTGTTTTGAGAAACAATGATCGGCGCACCGAACGACATCGCTTCGCAAGCAACCAGGCCGAAGCCCTCCTCGCGTGACGGCATGAGGAAGGCGGTCGCGCCGCGCAGATCCGCGTTGAGGCTCTCCTTGTCCGTCGTATAGGGGCGAACGAATATCTCCGGCGTGCCCCCCACCTCCGCCGCCCATGATAAGAGTTTTTCCTGAAGCATCTCCGGATGATCTTCTGCCCCGCGAACGATGTAGCGGGGCTTGATATGCCGGGCCTTAGTGAGCGGATTGGCGCTCCACTGCTTGTCGATGAGTCCAGCCGTGAAGGCGAAGATATCCAGACCTTTCACGTTGGTGCTTTCGGTTCGCCCCAAACAGACGACGGTCGGCTGGGCAGGCGCTGCTTCACGCACCTGCTGGTCGGCCGATAGTCCACAGTCGATGCGGTGGACGCGGCCGTGCTCGAGCTTATGTGCCAGAAACATGTCGCGGGTTGCACGATAAAGGCGGGGACCAACGCAAAAGACGACGTCCGCTCTTTTTGCTATATCGAGTTCAACTTTCTGCTTCTCCTCACGAGCAGCGACGAAACTATCCTTTTTGTTCTCTTTGACCGCTTCGGTCCGCATCGGATCCATGTGGATGAATTGAACCGCGCAGGCTTTTGGAAACCAGAAACGGCGAAGCTCGCTAGCCGCCGGGCCGGAGAACGAGCTGTGCCCGACGACCGCTATTACGGAAGCGGGATCGATCGCGCGGAACGCGTCCGACATCAGCACTGGCGTCCAGTCGTCAGCCCTTTGCCCATGAATGAGAGTAAGCCCACTCCGGAACGCTTGGTCCACCTCAGACTTGTTCGCATAGGTAACTACCGCGATGCATTCGAGGTCTGGGCGGCTGCGGGCCAATGCGAGCAACAACTCACGGTTGACAGTCTGAATACCGCCCTTGCTACTGTCCCAGCGATCCATGACGAAGATAATACGTCGCCTCATGCCCCCGCTGCTTCCCCCATTAGCACTGCTTCGGCACCTTAATCAGCTTGTTAGATTTAGTCTGCCGAATTCTTCTGTTTGTGACCGACGTGCTCCACGACCGAAAGGGTGGTCTTCAGCTTCTCTGGGGTGGTGAGGCCGATGTCTGCGCTTATGGTGGATGGATCGAATGGTTGATCGCGAAATCTCTTAACATCGGAGGGCGGAGAAGACGCAATACAAACGTCGACCGACCATGGGCACAATGCGTCAGTCTGCAGTTGACCCAACTGAACCCGGGAGCAGAGGAGGTTCGCTAGCCCCTTGCCCTTTAGCAAGCGGCTCGGCTGACAGAATTACGGTGACAGTGCACTTCTTACCTGTCAGCCGTCCGCCTACCCCCCCGCCAGCCGCGGCAACAAAAAAATCTCCGCCCCCTGCGGCAGCTTCTTCGACCAGGTATCGCGATAAATCGTCCCGTCGATGGCGACGGCGATGCCCTTGTCGATCCAGGGCTCGAGGCCGGGATACTGTTCAGCCAGCTTTCTGAACAGCTCCCTGATATCCTTGGCCTCGATCTCGACCTTGCTGTTGCCTCCGGCGGTCGCGGCGAGCGAGCCCCAGAGCGTTACTTCGACCATTCGCGAGACCCCTATTCGGGATGGAGCATGATGTTATCCGAAAACCGCTTCGCACTTTTCGGCATCATGCTCTAGCCGCCTCGATCGCCGCCAGGATGCGTGGCGGCGACATCGGGATATGCGTCATGCGCACGCCCGCGGCGTTCGACACCGCATTGGCGATCGCCGCCAGCGGCGGCACGATCGACGTCTCGCCGACACCGCGCACCCCGTAGGGATGGTTGGGGTTGGGGATTTCGAGGATCTGCGTGTCGATCATCGGTAGGTCCGAGCAGACCGGGATGCGGTAGTCGAGGAAGCCGGCGTTCTGCAGCCGCCCGTCCTTGCCGTAGATATACTCCTCGTTGAGCGCCCAGCCGATGCCTTGCGCGGCACCGCCCTGGTACTGTCCCTCGACATAGGTCGGGTGCACCGCCTTGCCGGCATCCTGCACGACCGTGTAGCGAATGACCCTGGTGGCGCCGGTATCGGGATCGACCTCGATATCGCAGATATGGGTGGCGAAGGAGACGCCGGCGCCATCGGCGACGAGCTCGCTGTGGCCGGCGATCGGTCCGCCGGTCTTGCCCGACTCGACCGCGATCTCCTTCAGCGACAGCTTGCCGAGATTGCCGTGCTTCTCGCCCTTGGCAATCGCGTGGCCCTTTTCCCAGACCACGTCGTCGACGGCAATGTCCCACATCTGCGCGGCGCGTTCGCGCAGGATCAGAATCGCGTTGCGGGCGGCCGAGATCGTCGCCATGGAAGAGGAGAAGGTGCCACGGCTGCCGTCCGTCATGTCGTTGTAGCCGAGGCTGGAGGTGTCGGCGACGATTGCCTTGACCTGGGAATAGTCGATGCCGAGTTCCTCCGCCGCCACCAGCGACAGCGACGCGCGCGAACCACCGACATCGACCGTGCCGACGGCAAGCGAGACCGAGCCGTCCATGCCGATGTTGAGGTCGGTGCAGGTCTGGCCGCCAAAATTGAACCAGAAGCCGCAAGCCATGCCGCGGCCCTGGTTCGGGCCAAGCGGCGCCTTCATGTGCGGATGGCTCTTCACCGCCTCCAGCGTCGGGCCGATGCCGATCGGGCCGTAGACCGGGCCGTAGGAGGATCTTGTGCCTTCCTGCGCGGCGTTTTTGATGCGGAAGTCGACCGGATCCATGCCGATCTTCTTGGCCAGCTCGTCCACCGTGCTTTCCACCGCGAAGGCCGCCATCGGCGCCGATGGCGCGCGATAGGCCGCGGTCTTCGGCCGGTTGACCAGCACTTCGTAGCCGACCGTCTTGACGTTATCGAGCTTGTAGCAGGCGAATGCCGTCATTGCGCCGATCTCGGCCCAGGAGCCGGCATACGGGCCGCAGCTGTAGCGCAGCGTCGCTTCGGCGGCGGTGATCGTGCCGTCCTTGCGGGCGCCGATCTTGACGTCGATCGAGGTGGCGCTGGTCGGGCCCGAGGCGCGGAACACCTCGTCGCGGGTCATCACCAGCTTCACCGGCCGTCCAGCCTTGCGCGACAGCGCCAGCGCCACCGGCTCGGCCCAGACATGGGTCTTGCCGCCAAAACCGCCGCCGATCTCCGAGGAGGTGACGCGCAGTTTCGAGGCTTCCATGCCAAGCAGTTGCGCACAGTGCTGGCGGTAGACGAAATGGCCCTGCGTGCACACCCAGAGATCAGCGGTGCCGTCCGAGCTGAAATTGGCCACGCAAGCATGCGGCTCGATATAGCCCTGGTGCGTCTGCTCGGTCTTGAAGGAGCGCTCGACGATGAAGTCGGCGTGCCCGAAACCCTGATGGACATCGCCATGGCCAAACTGGCTGCGCTTGGTGATGTTGGAGGGTTTTACCGGCTTTTCCTCAAGGCCCTCGGTGAAGATGGCATCATTGATCAAGGGCGCCGTGTGCTTCGCCGCCTCGTCGACATCGGTGACATGCGGCAAAAGCTCGTATTCAATCTCGATGAGCTTCAGCGCCTGCCTGGCGGTGCGGGCGTCGATCGCGGCGACCGCGGCCACCGCGTGGCCGTCATAGAGCGCCTTCGTGCGCGCCATGCAATTGTCGAGGACGTCGTACATGGCGGCATCGCCAACGGTGAGGTCCGGCAGGTCGGCCGCGGTGATCACCGCCTTGACGCCAGCGAGCTTTTCCGCCTTCGAAATGTCGATCTTGACGATCCTGGCGTGGGCGTGCGGGCTTCTGAGAACACGCCCGATCAGCTGGCCGGCCATGTTGAAGTCGGCGCCATAGCGCGCGCGGCCCGTCACCTTGTCGATGCCGTCGGGACGGATCGGACGCGTGCCGACGGATGTGAATTTACGTCCGGAAAAACGTGGATCGAAATTCATCTCAGGCTCCCTTCATCACGATGGCCGCGTCCTGGACGGCGCGCACGATCTTGTCGTAGCCGGTGCAGCGGCACAGGTTCCCGGCAAGACCGAAGCGGATTTCCTCCTCGGTCGGGTCGGGGTTCTTGGCCAAAAGGTCCTTGGCCGCGATCAGGAAGCCCGGCGTGCAGATGCCGCATTGCAGCGCCGCATGCTCGAGGAACTTCTGCTGCAGCGGGTGCAGCGTATCGCCATGGGCCATGCCCTCGATGGTCTCGACGCGGCGGCCTTCAGCCTCGGCGCCGAGCACCAGGCATGAGCACACAAGCCGGTCGTCGAGGATGATCGAGCAGGCACCGCAGTCGCCGGTGCCGCAGCCTTCCTTGGCGCCCGTCAGCCCCAGCCGATCACGCAGGACGTCGAGCAGCGTCTCGTCGGGCTGGCAAAGATACTCGACAGCGTCGCCGTTGATTGTGGTTGAAACTGCTATACCAGCCATCATTTGCCTCCTGCACGTGCATAGGCTGATGTGGCGGCCCGCTGGGCCAGCACACCCGCAACTTTTCGTCTGAATTCGATGGTGCCGCGCTTGTCGTCGATGGGACGGCATGCCCCCGCGCAAACCTTGGCGAGCCGCTCCATCGTCGCCTCGTCCAGCCTGGAGCCGATGAGCACCTCCGCCGCCTCTTCGACCAGAAGCACTGTCGCCGCCACGGCGCCCAGCGCAACGCGGGCCGATTTGACGACACCGTGCTCGTCGAGCGTCAGGTTCACCCCGGCGCTGACCACCGCGATGTCCATCTCGGTGCGCGGAATGAAACGCAGATAGGCATCGCCAGACCGCGGCTCGCGCTTGTCGAGCAGGATCGCCTCGATGATCTCGCCTTTGGCCAGCGACGTCTTGCCCGGCGCGGTCGGCACGCTCTGCACGGGGATCGTGCGCCGGCCCGCCGGCCCGACGACCACTGCCCTGGCGCCGGCGGCAACCAGCGCCGGCACGCTGTCGGCGGCCGGCGAGGCGTTGCAGAGATTGCCCACGATGGTGCAGCGTCCCTGCACCTGCTTCGAGCCGATCAGCTTGGCCGCCTCGACGACACCAGGCCATGCCTTCTTGAGGGCGGTGTTCTCCCCCAGGACGGCGCAGGGAACCGCGGCGCCGATGCTGAAGCCTTCAGCCGTTTCCCGGATCTCGCTCAAGCCATCGATCGCCTTGATGTCGACGATCAGCTCTGGTTCGGCAAAGCCGCCCTTCATTCTGACCAGGAGGTCGCTGCCTCCCGCAAGGATGGCGGCCGTACCAGCCGACCCGGCCAACTGGCCAACGGCATCTTCTATTGAAAGCGGACGTATGTAGCGCATCGTCTCCCCTTGGTCATCGCGATTTCAGCGACCGTTATAAACAGTCTCCTCATAATGGCTATCCGGTTCCTCATCTGCGGCGATTAGGCCAGGCGCCGCAACATCCAGTCCAACAGACGGAA
The DNA here is from genome assembly GCF_040318635.1 of Mesorhizobium sp. M1066. Taxonomy (NCBI): domain Bacteria; kingdom Pseudomonadati; phylum Pseudomonadota; class Alphaproteobacteria; order Hyphomicrobiales; family Phyllobacteriaceae; genus Mesorhizobium; species Mesorhizobium sp. M1066. The sequence goes on along the minus strand of NZ_JAMYMR010000024.1, from coordinate 2,410 downwards.
GGTGGCGCGCTGAATGGCAGCAACCGGCTTTGAGACGATTTTCGTGAAACTTCGGTTGTGGATCAAGTGCGCTCATTCGCTTTTGTCCGCCTTTGGACCGGAACGGCCTCAGCCCGTCGACGCGCTTTCCCCGGAAGACCGTTTCACATTTTTCTTGGAATTGCCCTAGAGATCGGCCTCGGCGAAGATGCGCGACGCCCAGTCGAGGAAGACGCGCAGGCGTGGCGAGAGCTGTCTGTTCTGCGGGTAAAGCGCCGACAGCGGCGTTGGCGAGGGCGTGTAGTCGGCCAGCACCTCGACGAGCGTCCCATCAGCAAGGTCCTTCTCGAAGCGATAGCGCGGCGCCTGGATGAGGCCGAGGCCAAGCCGCGCCAGATCGGCGGCGGTGTCGGAATTGTTGGCGGCGACGCGGCCGGGCAGCCTGACCTCACGGATATTGCCGGCGACGGTGAATTCGAACGGAAGGGTCTCGCCGGTGCGCGACGAAACAAAGCCCACGGCCTGGTGACCGTCGAGCGCATCGGGGGAGGCGGGCGTGCCGTGGCGTTCGAGATAGCCAGGGCTGGCGCAGGTGATCTCGCGGATGACAGCGAGCCGCCGCATGATCATGCCGCTGTCGGGTAGCTCGCCGACGCGGATCACACAGTCGACGCCTTCACGCACGAGATCGACCAGCCGGTCGCTTTGGCCGATCTGCAGGTCGATCCTGACATAGCGGTCGAGGAACTCCGGCAGGCGCGGCAACAGGAATGTGCGGGTGAGCAGCGTGCTGGCGTCGATGCGCAGCAGGCCGAAAGGCTCCGCATTGCGGAAGGCGGCCTCGGCATCCTCGATTTCGGCCAGGATCGACAGGCAGCGCCGATAGTAGGCTTCGCCGTCCTGGGTGGCGTTCACCTGCCGCGTCGTTCGTTCCAGAAGCCGCGCGCCGAGATGCTCTTCCAGCCGCCTGATCGATTCCGTCGCGGTTGAGCGCGGCAGGCCGAGATCGGCCGCGGCAGCGGTGAAGCTGCGTCGCTCCAGAACGCGAACGAAGAGCCGCATCGTGTCCAGTCGATCCATGGCTTTTGTTCGCAGTTTCCGAATAGTGATGTCAATAGGCGGCTGATTATCCGGAAAGCGGGCCGGCCTATATCCGTGTCACCAACACGGAGAGACTTCCATGACATCCAAGCAAACAGATACGGGTGGCCAAACCAGAACCGCGATCGTGACCGGCGCCTCCAAAGGCATCGGCGCCGCCATCGCACAGCGGCTCGCCCGCGACGGCGTAGCCGTCGTCGTCAACTATGCACGGGGCCGCGCCGAGGCCGAAGAGCTTGTGCGCAGCATCCAAGCCGGCGGCGGCAAGGCGATCGCCGTTCAGGCCGATATCGCCGATCCAAACGGCATTGCATCACTGTTCGACGCCGGCGAGAAGGCGTTCGGCGGCATCGACATCCTCGTCAACAATGCCGGCGTCATGAAGACGTCGCCGATGGCGCAGACCGACGATGCTTCGTTCGACACGCAGATCGCGATCAATCTCGGCGGCGTGTTCCGCGGCATGCGGGAAGGCGCGCGCCGGCTTCGCGACGGCGGCCGCATCGTCAATTTTTCCAGCAGCGTCGTCGGTCTCTACCAGCTGGGCTACGGCGTCTACGCCGCCACCAAGGCGGGTGTTGAGGCGATGACCCATATCCTGGCCAAGGAGCTTGGCGCGCGCCGCATTACCGTCAACGCGGTGGCGCCCGGACCGATCGAGACCGGGCTGTTCACGGACGGCAAGAGCGAGGCGCAGATCGAGGCCATCGGCAAGATGATCCCGCTCGGCCGGCTCGGCCAGCCCGATGACATTGCCGGGCTGGTCTCGTTCCTGGCCGGTCCGGACAGCTTCTGGGTCAACGGACAAATCATACGAGCCAATGGCGGCGTGGTCTGAGCCGTCGCCGACCGCTCCACCCCGAACCTGAAACTCCACAGAAAGGAAAAGATCATGCCATTCGCCAACATCAAGCTACCGCAAGCGGCGCTCTCCAGGGCGCAGAAGGAAGACCTCATCCATCGAACGACAGCCATGTTCGTCGACTTTTTCGGCGAGGGTGTGCGCCCCTTCACGATGGTGCTGGTCGAGGAGGTCGCCGACGGCGGCTATGGCCGGGCCGACGAAGTGTTCGTCGTGCCGCAAGTTTTTCGCGCAAAGGAGTAGTGCCGGGCCGACCTCCTCTCCCGACTTCGTGAGGCGAGGAACTCCAGTCTAGTAAAGTTTGCGCCAGAACCCCCACCCGGACCTCCGGTCCGACCTCCCCACAAGGGGGAGGTAGGGAGCCAGCTTTTCCGCATTTCCAAGGTAGTGTGCTGAGAGTTCTGCAAATTCGCTGAGAGAGGGCGGTCATGGCAGGCTGGTGATGTTCAACGTCACCGATTCCCGCGA
>NZ_JAMYMR010000023.1:0-97452 GCF_040318635.1 Mesorhizobium sp. M1066 | reverse complement strand
ACGGCCTGTCCTCGAAAGGACGACCAGGATCCCCTCGGTCTCCTTCCCACTTCAGACATAGCATGGGAACAACACACAGGATCCTCGGGTCTGCGGCGCGTCGCTACGCTCCTTGCTCCGCCCGTGGATGACGACGTGATGGGCGTTTATCGCTAGTTGCCAAGGTGGTTCGCCAAACGGGCTCTATCGAGCCAGCGCAAAGATCGCGTCGCAGTCGAGATGGGTCTCCAGCTCGGCTGCGACCTCGTCCAAGGCCCGCTCGACCTCGGCCCGATAGTCGATGCCACCGCCCTTGATGCCGAGGCTTTCGAGGAATTTCCCGCGAAAGCCATCGGCGCCAAACAGACCGTGCATATAGGTGCCGATCACCTTGCCATCGGCAGACACTGCGCCGTCATCGACACCATTGATGACTGCCGACGGCCGCAGCGTATCCGGTCCGGTGGTGCGGCCGAGATGGATTTCGTAGCCCTCGAGCGGCAGGTCGAACGGCACCGAGCGGGCGCTGACGTTGCGCACCATCTTTTCCGGTTCCATCACCGTTTCGACGTCGAGCAGGCCGAGCCCTTCGGCCTCGGTGACGCTGCCTTCGATGCCGTCAGGATCGCGCACCATGCGGCCGAGCATCTGGAAGCCGCCGCAGATACCGACGACATGACCGCCGCGCTTCCGGTGTGCGAGAAGGTCGCGATCCCAACCGTTCTCGCGGAATTTCAGGAGATCGCCGATCGTCGACTTCGAGCCAGGAATGACCACCAGCCCGGCATCGGCGGGCAGCGGCTTTCCCGGCGGCACGAACACCACCTCGACCTGCGGTTCGGCCTTGAGCGGGTCGAGATCGTCGAAATTGGCGATGCGGCCAAGCATCGGCACCGCCACCTTCAGCGCGCGCGCTTCGCCGGACGCCAGCCTTTCCAGCACCACCGAATCTTCCGAGGGCAGGCGTGCCGCCGCCTTCAGCCACGGCACGACGCCAAAACAGCGCCATCCCGTGAATGTCTCGATCGACCTTATGCCGTCGTCGAACAGCGAAACGTCGCCGCGGAACTTGTTGATGAGATAGCCGACGATCATCCGCCGGTCCTCTTCCGGCAGGATCAGATGAGTGCCGGCGACCGAAGCGATGACGCCGCCGCGATCGATGTCACCGACCAGCACCACGGGCACATCAGCGCGCGTGGCAAAGCCCATGTTGGCGATGTCGCGGCTGCGCAGGTTGATCTCGGCCGGCGAGCCGGCGCCCTCGACGATGACCAGATCGGCGCCCTCGCCGACCTTGCCCCAGGAGTCCAGAACGGCATCCATCAGCCGGCCTTTCAGTGCCTGGTAGTCGCGCGCCCGCGCTTCGCCGAACACCTTGCCCTGCACGATGACCTGCGCGCCGACATCGGTCTGCGGCTTGAGCAGCACCGGGTTCATGTGGACCGATGGCGCGACGCCGCAAGCGATCGCCTGCAGCCATTGCGCGCGGCCGATCTCACCGCCGCCGGCTTTATCGCCGGGGATATCGGCAACGGCGGCGTTGTTTGACATGTTCTGCGGCTTGAACGGCCGCACCTTCAGACCACGGTTCTTTGCCGCGCGGCAGAGGCCGGCGACCAGCACCGTCTTGCCGACATCGGAACCCGTGCCTTGCAGCATGATCGCTCTGGCCATCAGCCCCTGCCCTGCGCCACGGTTCCAGTGATGTTCGATTTTGCCGCCAGCGGCCCGCCGCGCCAGATGTAGAGCGCCAGCAATGGCTCCTTGCCGGTGCGCATGGCATGATTGACGTTGGACGCGTGGTGGACGACCTCGCCGGCCGTGCGCATGCAAAAGCCGCTCTCGCCCATGCGCCATTCGGTACCGCCGGTCAGCGGAATGTAGATTTCCTCGGCAATGTGATGGTGGTCGGGATAGACGATATCAGGCCCAAGGATCAGCACGCCGGCGGCGACCGCGTCATTGACGAAGTGGCCTCGGGTGCCGAACACTTCCAGCCAGCCGTAATTGTCGATGAACTCCTTTCCGAAATCCGCCTCGCCATAGGTCTGCCCCCAGCGGAAATCATTCCGACGCTCGGCAAGCAGTTGCACCAGCGGCTTGGCATCCGGCGGCGCCAGTTCGGCGGCGCGACCAAGATGGCGCAGGCAGGCAAGCGGATGCGGCTCCAGCGTGCGGGCCGGCATGTCCCAGCCGATCCGCGGCACGGCATCGCGCACCAGGGCGTGATCGACGGACGCAAGGTATGCGTGGAACCGGCCCAGCAGTTCATCGAATTTTGTCGCCACATCTTACTCCGGACATGCATTGATGCACAGCCGCTCCGCAGGGGATCGGGTTGCGCGGCGGCATCATTGGTCTAGATTGGTGCGCGCGCAAAGCCAAAAACGACAGGCCAGCGAGCTAGCTGGCCAGCACATAGGGAGCACGCCATGGACGCCGCGGTCGATGCGAGCACCAGCCAGTTCGAACTCAACGAGGAGCAGCGTGCCATCCAGGAGATGGCGCAAGCCTTCGCCGCCGACCGTGTCGCGCCGAAAGCGCTCGACTGGGACCGCAACAAGCATTTCCCGGCCGACGTGATCCGCGAGACCGGGCCGCTCGGGCTCGGCGGCATCTATATCAGGGACGATGTCGGCGGTTCGGCACTTGGCCGGCTCGATGCCGTGCTGATCTTCGAGGCGCTTTCGCACGCCGATCCGGCCTTTTCGTCCTTCATCTCGATCCACAACATGGTGGCCTCGATGATCGACCGTTTCGGCAATGACGAACAGCGCCTGCGCTTCCTACCAAAACTGACCTCGATGGAATGGCTGGCGAGCTACTGCCTGACCGAGCCAGGCTCCGGCTCCGACGCCGCGGCGCTCAAGACCCGTGCGGTCAGGAGCGGCGGCGACTATGTCCTCAACGGCACCAAGCAGTTCATCTCGGGCGCCGGCGACAGCGATGTCTACGCCGTCATGGTGCGCACCGGTGCCGAGGGGCCGAAAGGCATTTCCACCATCATCGTGCCGAAAGACGCGCCAGGCCTCTCCTTCGGCGCCAACGAACACAAGATGGGCTGGCACATGCAGTCGACCCGCCAGGTCATTTTCGAGGATTGCAAGGTACCGGCCGAGAACCTTTTGTCCGGCGAAGGCGCGGGCTTCGGCATCGCCATGGCCGGGCTCGACGGCGGCCGGCTGAACATATCAGCCTGTTCGCTGGGCGGCGCGCAGTCGGCGCTCGACAAGGCGCTTTCCTACACCGCCGAGCGCAAGGCTTTCGGCTCGAAGATCAACCAGTTCCAGGCGCTGCAGTTCAGGCTGGCCGACATGGAGACCGAGCTGCAGGCAGCGCGCATCTTCCTCTATGCCGCTGCCTCGAAACTCGACCGCAAGGCGCCGGATGCCGGCAAATGGTCGGCGATGGCCAAGCGATTCGTCACCGACATCGGCTTCAACGTCGCCAACGATGCGCTGCAACTGCTTGGCGGCTACGGCTATTTGCACGACTACGGCATCGAGAAGCTGGTGCGGGACCTGCGGGTACACCAGATCCTCGAAGGCACCAACGAGATCATGCGCGTCATCATCGCGCGGGCATTAATTGGCCGCTGACGGCAACAATTCAGGAGAAATCGATGAGCACCATTGCCTTCATCGGCCTAGGGAACATGGGTAATCCGATGGCCGCTAACCTGGTCAAGGCGGGGCATGCGGTGAATGGTTTCGACCTTGTGCCGGAAAGCCTCACCGTCGCCCGAGAGCATGGCGTGACTGTGATGGCCAATGCCTTGGCCGCGGTGAAGGATGCCGACGTGGTGATCACCATGCTGCCTGCGGGCAAGCATGTGCTGTCGGTCTATGAGGACATAGCGCCCAAGGCGAAAAAGGGCACACTATTCATCGATTCCTCGACCATCGACGTCGAGTCAGCCCGCAAGGCCCATGCCGTCGCCAGGAAGCACGGGCTGTCGTCGATCGATGCACCGGTCTCGGGCGGCACCGGGGGTGCCGCGGCCGGCACGCTGACCTTCATGGCGGGAGGCTCCGATGATGCCTTCGTCGCTGCCGAGCCGATCCTGAAGCCGATGGCCGGCCGCATCGTCCATTGCGGCGGCGACGGCGCCGGCCAGGCGGCAAAGATCTGCAACAACATGATCCTCGGCATTTCGATGATCGGTGTCGCCGAAGCCTTCGTTCTGGCCGAAAAACTCGGCCTGTCGCATCAGGCGCTGTTCGACGTCGCCTCGACCTCGTCGGGACAATGCTGGTCTTTGACCACCTATTGCCCGGTGCCCGGCCCGGTGCCGACTTCGCCCGCAAACAGGGACTACAACCCAGGATTTGCAGCAGCACTGATGCTGAAAGACCTGAAATTGTCCCAGGAAGCCGCGCAAAGTGCGGGTGCAGTAACGCCGCTTGGTGCCGAAGCAGCCCAGCTCTATGCCTTGTTCAACGCCCAGGGACATGGCGGCGTCGATTTCTCCGGCATAATTAATTTTCTCAGGGGTAACCCAGCGTAACCCTTGGATTTGGCGGGTTTTCCGGTTTCCTTCGGTGGAAAAAATGCAAATTTAGATTTGCTTAAGCTCTCGATAACTCCGCGGTAACGATGTCCCTATAAAACGGACTGCGAGGCGGACATATCTCATCCGCCCGGCGCTCCGGATCAGGTCTCGCGTACCGGAGCCCGTAAGTTTCGACAAGTGCCATAAGTTTCGCAAAGTGTTTGCGTAGCGAAGCGCCATGCGTATCTGGCAAAGCCGCGTTCCTGATGGAGCGCGGTTTTTGCGTTTTGCCCTGCAGCACGTTTTGAGACATCGATAACCCGGAAACTGTACTCCGGGATGCCTCACATGCGCCCGCGGGCGCCTTCCGGATCATAGGGCGAGTCGGCGATCACCTTGGCCGCGCGGCGCTCGCCGAGGATGGACACCTCGAGCTCGATACCGGGCGACACAAGTTCCAGGGGCAGCAGCGCGAGTGCGATGTCGTGACCAAGAGTATAGGAAAAGCCTGCCGAAGTGACGTGACCAACGAGTGCGCCTTCGCGGTAGACGCCCTCGAAGGCGAACGCGCTCGCACCTTCGGTATCGATCGACAGCGTGACGATCCGGCGTGTCACCTGCTTCTGTTTTGCGACCAGTGCCGCGCGGCCGACAAAATCCCCCTTGTCGAGACTGACGAAGCGGTCGAGACCGCTTTCCCAGGCCGACAATTCGAGATTCATATCGCGATACATGGCGCGGTAGGATTTATCGAGACGAAGCGATTCCAGCGCTTGAAGTCCGACCAGCCTCAGCCCGTGTGCCTCTCCCGATGCGAGGAGCGCATCCAGCAAATGCCGCTGGTAGCAGAGCGGATGATAGAGCTCCCATCCCAGTTCGCCCGAATAGTTGACGCGCAGCAGTCGCACGTCGCTGGCCATGCCGACAGTGCCGGACTGCACGCTGAACCATGGAAAGGCTTCATTGGAGAGGTCGATCTCCGTCAGCGGCTGCAATATGTCGCGCGCCTTCGGCCCAACCACCGTGAAGCTGCCGCGATCCTCCGTGACGTTGCGCAGATGCACGCTGCCGTCCTTCGGCAACAGCCGGCTGAGATCGTCAAGGTTCCAGCGCTCTGCGCGCGGGGTCGATATGAGGTAGAACAGGCCGCTCTGCAGCCGCACCACCACATACTCGGCCTGCACGCCGCCGGCTGGCGTCAGGTGATGGGCAAGAGCGACACGACCGGGACGCGGCAGTCTGTTGGCCAGGATTCCGTCGAGCCAGTCCCTTGCGCCCGGTCCGCTGACCTCGAACTTGGTCATTGGTGTCATCTCGACCAGGCCAGCGGCCTGGCGGACAGCCTGGACCTCTGCGGCGACGTGGTTTCCTTTAGGGGTCCAGCGCCAACTGTAGACGTTGCGCGCTTCGATACCGGCAGGCGCAAACCAGCTCGGCATCTCCCAGCCGTTCAACACATCCCACACGGCGCCGAGCTGGCTTAGGCGGTCATAGGAGGGGGCCGTTTTCTGCGGTCGCGCCGCCGGCATGTCCTGGCCAGGATAGTGCTGTGCGGCGTGGGTGCCCCAGGCTTCCCGGACCTTTGCCCGGGTCCAGTTCTTGTTGGCATATTGGCCGAACCGACGGGGATCCAACTCCGCCGTGTCGATGCTGTTGCCACCCTCCACGATCCGTTCGGAGAGGTAATAGCCAATCGCACCGCCCCAAAGGATGCCCCCTGGCACTCCTTCGGCGAGCCAGACATTCTCCAGGCCCCACGCCTGCCCCATCAGCGGCAGTTCATCGGCTGTCATCTGGAAAGGTCCTCGCACGTTCCGCTTGATGCCGGCGCGTCCGAGCGCGGGAACTAGTTCGGTCGCGCGTTCCCAGTTCCAGGACACAGCGTCGAAATCTTCATCGAGCAGATCGGCGCCGAACCATTCCGGGACGCCGTTTTCGGCGAACAACTTGAGCTGTTCGGTACGCTCATAGGGACCGAACATCAGCCCGTCCCCCTCCTCGCGCAGATAGCCCTCGTAACCCTCGTCCCTGAGGATCGGCATCTCCGGAAGACCAAGCCGTTTGCGTTCCACCACCTCGGGAACCGCCTCGGTGATCCAGTACTGATGCAGGATCGGGATCGCGGGAATGTCCAGGCCCAGCATGGCGCCTGTCTGGCGTGCGTAATTGCCGGTCGCAAGGATGACATGTTCGCAAACGATGTCACCGCGCGAGGTCTTGACCCTCCACTCGCCGCTCGGCATCCGCTCGAAACCCACAACCTCGGTATCAAGATGGATCTTCGCGCCGAGGTCGCGTGCACCCTTGGCCATGGCCTGGGTGACATCGGCGGGTGCAATGTGGCCGTCATCGGGATGGTAGAGGGCGCCCAGCATGCTGTTGTTGTCGAGCAGCGGCCAGATCTCTCGCGCCTCCGCGGGCGATACGATCCGGGCCCGCACACCCTGGACCTCGGCGACGTCCATATAGCTTCTGTACTCGTCCAGCCTGTCGCGCGTGTTGGCAATGCGCAGTTGCCCGCATTTGTGCCAGCCGACGTTCTGGCCCGTCTCCGCCTCCAGGCCCTCATAGATTTCGATCGACCTGGCGATCATGCGGCCGACATTACGGCTGCGCGCGTAAGAGGGGATGAGCCCCGCGGCATGCCATGTCGAGCCGGCCGTAAGCTGTGTTCGCTCCAGCAATGCCACATCGGTCCAGCCGCGCTTTGCCAGGCCGTAGAGAATGCCGGCACCCACACAGCCGCCACCGACCACGACCGCACGAACGGAACTCACCATATGCACGTGCCCTTGTCTGAAATTGCCACCGATCCACATGAACGCATGCGCATACTGTCAGACAGCATCCGGCTTTTCAGCATATTTCCTTGTCTGGAACGCAGCAGTGGTCACCCGACTGTTGGGCCACAAAGCCGGCCGCGCCCGCGTTTAGGCTGCGTTTTTGCGTTTTGCCCAGCTATATTCCGATTGCAGCATTCGGGATCGGGACATGATCTTCGTTGATCAGCACGATTGGCGCATCGGCTCCCTCGACCCTGACGACCAGCAGGCGCAGGCTCCATGTGCCGGCTGTCCGGACAGCGGTCGAATAGGCCGTGCCCTTGCCCTTGGCGCCGTGGACAGGAATGCCGAACTGGGCGTCGCCGGCCCCATTTGCATTGACGTTGAGATGGCCGCCGACCCAGAAACTGTCGGTCAAATCATCACCCAACGCCGCCTTGACGCGGTCGTCGGCGCGAAGCCTGTCCATCGTCATGTGGTAGGCATCGCTGCCTTTCAGGACGTAGGGAATGCTGCCCACCATCGTCGCGCAGCCGCCAATCCCGACCACCCAGACGGCAAGGCCGGCGATTGCCCAGTTGCGCTGCGTCTTGCGAAACTGTTCCGCGTCGCGCCAGGCGCGGTTCTGCCAAGCCCAGCGGCTGCCGCGTGCGCCCAGCACGATGATCATGACGATGTTGACGACCGGGATCAGCGCCAGCAGCGCGATGAAGGTGCTGTTGCCTATGCCCCAGATCCAGTTGAGGAAGAAGGCGCCCCAGTTCCAGCGGTCGAGTTCGGCTGGAATTTCAGCCGGCTGGTTGAGCGGTTGTCCGGCCATCGTGTCCCCCATCGGTAACGTACCGACTGGTTCTAGCGCATGCGCTCCTCGATGCGCAAAATCAAAGTTCTGCAACCTCGCTCAGGTCTTGTTGGACAGCCGGCGAAAATTCGCTTTCACGGCACGGCTTGCCGGCTTCAGCGCGGCGCTGATCGAGCGTTCAGCGGCGACCCCGTTGAACAGCGATGGCGTGCGGCCGGAAAAGATTTCCGGCCAGAACCGCGATGCCGACTGCAGGAAGGACATTTGCGCCGCAAGCGCACCTTCGGCCATGGCAACGGTCTTCTCGTTGACCGCACGCGCGGTCTCCGTGCTCCATGGCTGGCTACTCCCGCTATCCATGGCCATCAACGGCAGCCGCATCATCGCCACCAGCGGCGCCAGCATCAGGTCGTCGCCGATGCTGGCCGCTTCTTGCGTCCGTCGGCTTTTGCCGGTCTTTCTCATGGAAACAAACCCCTTGTCGCGGCCGAATCAGCCGCAGCCCCACACACTACGCGCTTGTGGTGGAATTCGTTCGCTCCCCGCTTCAGCATGGTCTCAAGGCTGGGCGCTCCCTCAAGGAGCGCCCAGCCAAGGGGTCGAGTTCTACCGCTTGCGAAGATCGGCTTGCGCCAGATCCAGCGCCTTCGAGATGCGATCGCAGGCCATGTCGATCGTATCGCGGGTCCAGATCAGCGGCGGCGACAGGATCATCGTGTCGCCGGTGGCGCGCAGCATCATGCCATGCGCGATGGCATGATCGCGCACGGTCACCGCCGCACTTCCAGCCGGCAGGAACCGCTCCTTGGTCGCCTTGTCCTTGACGATCTCGATCGCGCCCATCAGTCCGATCGAACGCACCTCGCCGACCAGATCATGTCCGGCAATGCGCTCCTGCAACGCCTTGGCGAAATAAGGACCGGTGTCGTTCCTGACGCGGTCGACCAGCCCTTCGCGCTCGATGATCTCGAGGTTCTTCAGCGCCACGGCGCAGGCCACCGGGTGCCCGGAATAGGTGTAGCCATGGTTGAACTCGCCGCCCTTCTCGACCAGCGTCGAGGCGATGCGGTCGCCAACCAGCAATGCCGACAACGGCTGATAGCCCGATGTCAGCGCCTTGGCCGTGGTGATCGTGTCGGGCTCGATGCCGAGCGTCTGGGCGGCGAACCATTCGCCGGTGCGGCCATAACCGGTGATGACTTCGTCCAGCATCAGCAGGACATCGTATTTGCGGCAGATGCGCTGCACTTCCGGCCAGTAGCTCGCCGGCGGTATCTTCACGCCACCCGCCCCCATGACCGGCTCGCCGATAAAGGCGGCAACCTTGTCGGCGCCGGCCTCGAGGATCGCCTCCTCGACAGCCCCGGCCGCGCGCAGGCCGAAATCATGGTCGCTCTCTCCCGGCAGCGCCAGTTCATAGGCGTAGGGCATCATCACATGGACGATGTTGGGCACCGCACCGTTGAGCTGCTTGTGCATACCATCCATGCCGCCGAGCGAGGTGCCGGCAACGGTCGAGCCGTGATAGGCCATCTTGCGCGAGATGATGCGGTTCTTCTCCGGCTGGCCTTCCAGCACCCAATAGTGGCGCACGAGGCGCAGGGCCGTGTCGTTGGCCTCCGAGCCCGACGAGCCATAGAACACCTGGTTGACGTGCTTCGGCGCGATCTCCGCCAGCTTCTTGGACAGCAGCACTGGCGTCGGCGTCGAGCATTTGAAGAAGGAGTTGTAATAAGGCAGTTCCTTCATCTGGGCATAGGCGGCGTCGGCCAGCTCGTCACGGCCATAGCCGATGTTGACGCACCACAGCCCGGCCATGCCGTCGAGGATTTCAGCCCCTTCGGAATCGTAGATGAAAGGGCCGTTGGCATGGGTGATGATGCGCGACCCGGCCCCGCGCATTTCCTTGTGGTCGGTGAACGGATGCAGATGATGCGCGGCGTCGATCTGCTGAAGCTGCTTCAGCGAATAATTCTGATAGGTCATGTCTGATCTTTCCTCTGGATTCTATCCGGCAAGCCGGGGCGAATGCTTCAGAGGCAGAGAGGTGGCGAATAGCCGATGCGGGCGCACAGCCGCAAAAGCTCGGCGCGCAGCGTACGCGGTGACGGCGTCACCGCGACCCGCAATGCGCGAGCCTCAAATGCGTCAATCAACATCCTGACGAGAGCCATGGAAGCATCTTAGAGCAAAGGCTGGTCGAGGAGAACCACCCTTTGCTTGGCCCATAACGGAATGAGTCTAGGCCTTGGCTGTCAGCGCCCTCTGCAGGAAGACATATTTCATCGCCGTCTGCGCCGCCTGCGGCCGGCGGTCGCCACGCCCGCCATGGCCGCCCTCGGTCTCCTCGAAGAACAGCGTCCTGGCATGGCCGGCTTCCTGCAGGCGGGCGGCCATCTTGCGCGCATGGCCGGGATGGACCCGATCGTCAGCGGTCGATGTGGTCAGCAGCACCGGCGGATAGGCGGCAGCGGCGTCGACATGCTGGTAGGGCGAGTAGGCTGAAAGCCACTTCGCGTCTTCGGGTTTCGACGGATCGCCGTATTCGGCCATCCACGAGGCGCCGGGCGGCAATTCGGCGTAACGCAGCATGTCGAGCAGCGGCACCTCGATAATGACGGCGCCGAAAAGCTCGGGATGCTGCGTCAAGGAAACGCCGGTCAGCAAGCCGCCATTCGAACCACCCTGGATGCCGAGCGAGCTTGCTGTCGCGATGCCGCGCTTGACGACGTCCTGCGCGACCGCTGCGAAATCATCGAATCCGTTTTGGCGATTGCCCTTGAGCGCCGCTTGATGCCAGGCCGGGCCGAACTCGCCGCCGCCACGGATGCAGGCCTGCACATAGGCATTGCCCTTTTCCAGCCATAGCCTGCCGCGCACGCCGGCATAGCCGGGCAGCAGCGGCACTTCGAAACCGCCATAGCCGTAAAGCAGCGTCGGCACCGGCCGCTTCTGATCGCGCCGCCTGACGACGAAATAAGGGATCATCGTGCCGTCCTTGGAGCGCGCCTCGAACTGTTCCGAGATCAGCGGCGAGGCATCGAAACGCGCCGGCTGCGACTTCACGGTTTCTAGCGTCTCGCCATTGTCCTCAGACCAGATGATCGAACTCGGGGTCAGGAAATCGGTGAAGGAGAAGGACACGCTCGAGCCGAACTGCTCGGCATGGCTGATGCCGACATTGCCATTTTCGGGCAGCGCCACCGGTTTCAGCGACCAGTTGCCATCCTTGCGCTCGCAGACGACGACCTTGCCGCGCACATTGTCCATCAGGCTGATGAACAGCCGGTCCCGCGTGCGGGCAACGCCGGCTATGGAAACGCGATATGCCGGCTCGAACAAGGTTTCGACAGGTCCGAGCGCGCCGATCTTGACCCAGTGCGCGAGATCCAGCGAATAGAGGCCGTCGGGCTTGCAAACCGTGCCGTCGGGCGCCGTCCATGGACTGCGCACGCCGAACACGAGCTGATCCCTGAATATTGCCGTATCGGTCATGTCGTCCGGTAGCGGCAGTTGTTTGTTTTCGCCGGAAGGCAGCCGAAGGAAGATGTGCGAAGCGAAGAAATTCAGCGTTCGAGCCAGGACCAGATAGCGTCTGTCATCGTCGTACTCGACAGCGGCACCAACGGCGAGATCCTCTTTCTGCGCCTCGAAGATCGGCGTCGCGTCTTCCAGCTTGGTACCGCGCTTCCACAGCTTTATGACTCGCGGATAGCCGGACTCGGTCTTGTCGGCCTCGTCGAAAGCGGCCGAAACAATCACGGTGTCCTTGTCCAGCCAGCTGAAGCCCGACTTGGAAGCGGGTGCACGAAACCCACCCTCGACAAACGACTTGGTCGCGATGTCGAATTCGCGCATCTCGCTGGCGTCGCCGCCATCCGGCGACATACTCACCAGGCAACGGTTGAAGTCTGGATAGAGTCGGCTTGCGCCGCCAAAAACCCATTTTACCCCCTCCTTCGCCGCAAGCTGGTCGAAGTCGATGATCGTTTCCCAGTCGGGCTTCTCGGTCTTGTAGGAAGCGACGGTCGTGCGGCGCCAGAGGCCGAGCACATTGGTCTTGTCCTGCCAGAAATTGTAGACATGACCGGCTGTTGCCGCGCCGACCGCGATGTTGTCCTCGGCCGTCATCAGGTCGAGCGCGGTCTGGAACGACGCCTGATAGGACGGATCGCCCTGCAATTCGCCAACCGTGACCTCGTTCTGGCGATGTACCCAGTCCAGTGACTGCTTGGCCGTCCTGTCCTCCAGCCAGAGGAAGGGATCGTCGGTCGAGGGGGTGGAATTCGGCGTCTGGGTGGCAGGCTTGGTCATGAGGTCTCCGATAAACGCGTTGCTTTGAAAAAGCCAACGCCGATAGGCTGTATCGATATTCACTATGCTCAGCGCATGATTGAGGCTTTCCGCCGACCAGCGAGGCTCGCAATGGCCAGCGCCAGGCACAGCAGCCCAAGCGTGATCGGCAGCCCGCCGGCACCCAGAATATCCATGGCGCCGCCGGCCAGCGGCGGCACGGCGATACCGCCGACGCCCCACATCAAGGAAAAGGCCGCATTGCCGGCAACCAGTGCGGAGCCGGTGAAGCGTTCGCCGAGCTCGATGATCGACATCGTGTAGATGCCGTAGGAAACCGCGCCCCAGACAAAGATCATCGGCCAGATGAGCGGCGACTCGATGAGAAGCGGAAGCAGGGTGCAGCCGAGCACCGTGATCGCGACGCAGGCGAGCCGCACCAGGCGCGCGGAAAGCCTTTCCGCCAAAAGGCCGAGCGGCACCTGCATGGCGATGTTGCCGGCAATCATCACCGACAGCAGCGCCGACATGCGGGTTTCGGTGATGCCGTGATGGGTGCCATAGACCGGCAGCAACGCCAGCGCGCCCTGTTCGAAGCCGGCGGCGACTATGACGGCAAACAAAAGCAGCCACGCCAGCGGCACGAAACCCAGGACGGAAACCTGATGCCCGGCCTCGTCGACCTTGGGCAAACGCGGCAGCACCAAGCCCAGGCAGATGCCGCACAGCACGAAGGCGGAGATGCCGACGAGGAAGGGCGGCCAGCCCTCGGTGCCGACTGCAAGCAGGCACAGTGGCCCGGCCGCGAAACCGGCCGAGATGATCGTCGAATAGACACCCATGACGCGCCCTCGCCGGGCCGGCGGCGCCAGCGCGATGACCCAGATCTCGCTCAGCACATAGAGCGGGTTGGTCACCACACCGATCAGGAAGCGCAGGGGAAACCACAAATAGACATTTTGCGTCCAGCCGATCAGCGCCAGCACGACAGCCGAAAGGGCCGCACAGGTAAGCGCCGTGCGCCCTGCCCCGAACCGCCGCGCCAGCGCCGGGATCAATGGCGACGACAGGATGAAACCGATCGGCGTCATGGCCGCCGACAAGCCGATCATCGCTGGCGAAACGCCCTGGCGCTGCAGGATGAAACTCAGCAGCGGATAGGACAGCCCTTGCGCGATGGCGAACACCGAGACGGTCGCGATCACCCCGGTGATCGCTGCCCATTGCATCGTCTCGTCCTTGTTCGATTCAACCAAATTCATGTGCGCACCGCTATCGAGGCTGCAGGATTAGCGATTGAGCAACGTGGTGGTAAGCCCCTGGCAGGCGAAAACCGCTTTCTCCGGACAATGCCTGTCAGGAGGTTGGGCCTGTCAGGAGGTTGGGCTCGTCAGGAAGCTCGGCGCACGGACGACCGATACAGCGCGAACATCACCAGCACCGCGTCGAGGCCGGCGATCACGACCGGCAGCCCGAGCGGGCCGATGCCTTGCATGAGCAGGCCGGCACCGGGTGGGCCGACGATGCCACCGACGCCCCACATCAGTGCAAAGGCAGCGTTGCCGGCGACCAGCACAGAGCCCTTGAACCGGCTGCCGAGTTCGACCAATGCCATGGTGTAGACGCCGTAACCGACCGCGCCCATCACCAGCAGCACGACCCATATCAACGGCGTTGTGATCAGCAGAGGCAGCAAAAGCGCGCAAACGGTTGTTGCCAGCGCGCAGACGATGATCATGGCGCGGCCGCCAAAACGCTCCGCCAGAAGACCGAGTGGTATCTGCAGCAGGATGTTTCCGAGGGAAAGCGCCATCACCAGCGAGGCCAGAACGGCTTCGGCCAGGCCGTAGCTGGCGCCGAAGACCGGGACCAGCGCATAGGTGCTCTGCTGGACCGCCGCCGAGACAAGCACGGCAAGCAGCAGCGCAGGCGCCATCCTGGCAAAGCCGACAAGGCCGCTGGCAGGCTGGCCGTCATCCTCGAAACCGGTGAGCTTAGACGAGACCGCGTGCAGGATCACCGCGCAGAGCGCGAAACCGGCGACGCCGACCATGAAGGGCGCCCAGCCCGACGTACCGAGCAGGGTCAGCGCGAATGGTCCGGCGGCGTAACCGGCGCCCATCAGCGTGTTGAACACGCCCATCACCCTGCCGCGCCGCGATGGCGGCGCCAGCGACAGTGCCCACACCTCGCCGAGGATGTAGAGCGGGTTGATGACGACGCCGATGATAAAGCGGATGACGAACCAGGCCACCCAGTCCTGCAGATAGCCGATGCCCAGGAAGCAGAGCGCGCCGATCAGCGAGCAGCCGACCGCCAGGTTGCGCCCACCGACCAGCCGCACCGCGGCCGGCACGAAGGAAGCCGAAAGGATCAGCCCGAGCGGCATCATCGCCGCCGACAAGCCGATCAGCGCCGGCGACATGCCCTGTTTCTGCATCAGCAGCGTGAACAGCGGCGAGCTCAACCCCTGCGCAGCGCCGAACATGGCAAGTGCCGCGGTGACGCCGGCAAGCGCTGCCCATTGCGTTCCTGCTTCGCCTTCGCTCGAGCCGGTCGCGACCATGCTGCCATCCAAATGAACTGCTGGCCATCCGGCCGGCAAGCCGAGTAGCTATCGGTTCGATCCCGGGAAAGGAAGGGCCGGCCGCCGAAATCCGCTTAAGCCAACGAGGCGGCGGGATCAGGCCGATGTCGTGGCCGCGCAACTGCCGTTCCGACATGTCGCTTCCCTCGCCCTAGTGGTCGCCGCCTCCGCAATGGCTGGGCAGCCGCCGGTCCATTATGTCGCCGCTATCGCATCCTACGAGGACCATCATGACCGCCGCCCTACAACCCTTGGAACCGGCATTGGCCACTGACCGCGCCCGTCGCGGCGGCCGCGCCGGAAAGCGCGCCGGCGGCTCGGCCGCGTTCGAGCAGCCGGCTTTTCGCCAGCTGAAGAACCCGCTGGCGCCAACCAGGCTGGTCTCCGACGACGAGCTGGAATCGATCCACCTCGCTTCCCTGCGCGTGCTGCGGGAAATCGGCGTCGACGTGCTGCATGACGAGGCCCGAAGCATCATGAAGGCGCATGGCGCCGATGTGCGCGACGGCAGCGAACGGGTGCGTTTCGACAGCGACATGATCCTGGAACTGGTGTCGCACTGCCCGTCGGAGTTCACCATCCATGCCCGCAATCCCGCTCACAATGTGCGCTTCGGCGGCAACAATGTGATCATCTCGATGATGGCGTCGGCGCCCAATTGCTCCGATATCGATCGTGGCCGCCGGCCCGGCAACCAGCAGGACTACCGCAACTTCCTCAAGCTTGCGCAGATGCACAACATCCTGAACTGCACGGGCGGCTATCCGGTCGAGCCGACCGATATCCATCCGTCCGTCCGCCACCTCGAATGCATCCGCGATCTCAGCGTGCTCACCGACAAGGTGTTCCACATCTATTCGCTCGGCAAGGAGCGCAATGTCGACGGCATCGAGATCGCCAGGATCGCGCGCGGCATCAGCCATGAACAGATGCTGGAGGAACCATCCGTCTTCACCATCATCAACACGAATTCGCCGCTCAAGCTCGACGTGCCGATGATGGAAGGCATCATCCAGATGTCGAGCAAGGGCCAGGTCGTCGTCGTGACGCCGTTCACCCTGTCGGGGGCCATGGCGCCTGTCACCATCGCCGGCGCACTGGTGCAGCAGAACGCCGAGGCGCTTGCCGGCATCGCCTTCGCCCAGATGGTGCGCAAGGGCGCGCCCGTCGGCTATGGCGGCTTCACCTCCAATGTCGACATGAAGTCCGGTTCGCCGGCGTTCGGCACGCCGGAATACATGAAGGCGCAGCTTGTCGGCGGCCAGCTTGCCCGCCGCTACAACATCCCCTACCGCACCTCCAACACTTGCGCCGCCAACACGGTCGACGCGCAGGCGGCTTATGAAAGCGTGTTCTCGCTGTGGGGCGCCATCCAGGGCGGCGGCAATCTGATGATGCATGCCGCCGGCTGGCTCGAGGGCGGCCTACGCTGCTCCTACGAGAAGACCATTCTGGACATCGACCTGCTGCAGATGGTCGCCGAATTCCTGACCCCGCTCGATCTTTCCGAAGATGCACTCGGCTTCGACGCCATCCAGTCGGTGGGGCCAGGCGGCCATTTCTTCGGCACCCAGCACACGCAGGACCGCTACAAGACCGCCTTCTATTCGCCGATCCTCTCCGACTGGCGCAATTACGAGACCTGGGCGGAAGCCGGCTCGCCGACGGCACTCGAAAAGGCCAACAAGGTCTGGAAGGAGCGGCTGGCGTCCTATGAGGAGCCTTACATGGACCCGGCCATCCGCGAGGAACTCAACGCCTTCGTCGCCAAGCGCCGGTCCGAAGGCGGCGCGCCGACCGATTTTTGATCATCTGTGTTGTTGATGAACGTTCGACCCCCACTCCGTCGAGCTGCGCTCGACACCTCTCCTCCAATCGACGGCGGAGAGGGAAGGCGCGAGCTTATACAGGCTGGCTCCCTTCCTCTCCCTCCGGAGGGGGGAGAGGTGGCGCCGCGAAGCGGCGACGGAGTGGGGGAAGCCGTTCATGAAACGCGCAGCCGCCGAAAAACAGGCACAACTCGGCGAGCGAGAAAACTCAGGCAAGGCGACAATCAAGCCGAAGCGCTGCTTTGGCTTGAGTTAAAAGCCCGCAAGCTTGGCGGTTACAAGTTCACGCGACAGTTCTCTATCGAACCATACTACGCTGACGTCGCTTGCCGCGAAAATTGGCTTGTCGTGGAAATCGACGGGCACCAACACGCCGGCAGTTCCTATGACCGCCGCCGCGACGATTTCATGCGCGCCCAAGGCTATTCGATCCTGCGTCTTTGGAGCCATGACGTCCTGAAACATCGTACTTCCGTCTGTGAAACCATCCTTGCCGCGCTTGCTAGCAGGCTGGCCGAAAACATCGCTGTCTCGGACCTCCGCTTTGTTTTCACGCCGCTCTCACTCGATTCAATCCCTTCAAGAACGGACCTATCTAGATGAAATCTCACGTAAAAGCGGTTGTCATCGGCGGCGGCGTCGTCGGCTGCTCGGTTCTCTATCATCTGGCCAAGGCCGGCTGGACCGACATCATGCTGATCGAGCGCTCGGAGCTCACCTCCGGGTCGTCCTGGCATGCGGCGGGAGGCTTCCACACGCTGAACGGCGACCCCAACGTCGCCAAGCTGCAGGCCTATACGGTGCAGCTTTACAAGGAGATCGAGGAGATATCCGGCCAGTCCTGCTCGCTGCACCTGACCGGCGGCGTAATGATGGCTGATACGCCAGAGCGCATGGATTTCCTGCGGCTGGCCCACGCCAAGGGCCGCTATCTCGGCATGGACACAGAGCTGATCACCCCGTCCGAAGCCAAGGCGATGTTTCCGCTGATGGACGAGACCAATTTCGTCGGCGCCATGTGGGATCCGGTCGAAGGCCATCTCGACCCGTCCGGCACCACCATCGCCTATTCCAAGGCGGCGAAAAAACTCGGCGCCGAGATCGTGCTGCGCAACCGCGTCGTCGAACTGACACAGGAGGTCGACGGCACCTGGAACGTCGTCACCGAACAGGGCACGGTGAAGGCCGAGCATGTCGTGAACTGCGGCGGCCTGTGGGCGCGCGAGATCGGCCGCATGGTCGGCGTCGAGCTGCCGGTTCTGGCCATGGAGCACATGTATCTGCTCACCGAGCCGATGCCGGAGGTCGAGGAGTTCAACAAGTCGACCGGTCGCGAAATGATCGGCGTGCTCGATTTCAAGGGCGAGATCTACACCCGCCAGGAGCGCAACGGCATCCTGCTCGGCACCTATGAGAAGGCCTGCAAGCCATGGTCGCCGGTCAATACGCCGTGGGATTTCGGCCATGAATTGCTGCCGCCCGACCTCGACCGCATCGCGCCGTCGCTGGAAATCGGCTTCAAGCATTTCCCTGGCATCGAGAAGGCCGGCATCAAGCAGATCATCAACGGCCCCTTCACCTTCGCGCTCGACGGCAACCCGCTGGTCGGCCCGGTGCAGGGCCTGACCAATTTCTGGTGCGCCTGCGCCGTGATGGCCGGCTTCAGCCAGGGCGGCGGCGTCGGCTTGGCGCTGTCGAACTGGATGGTCCATGGCGATCCCGGCTTCGACGTCTGGGGCATGGATGTCACCCGCTTCGGCGAATGGGCAGGCCTGCGCTACACCAACGCCAAGGTGCGCGAAAACTATTCGCGCCGCTTCTCCATCCGCTTCCCCAATGAGGAACTGCCGGCGGCACGCCCGGCGCAGACGACGCCGCTCTACGACACCATGCTGGCCAACAACGCCGTCATGGGCGACTCCTGGGGCCTCGAAACCCCGCTCTGGTTCGCACCTGAAGGCAAGGAACCCAGGGATATCGTCTCCTTCCACCGCTCCAACGATTTTGGGCCGATCGGCGAGGAAGTGCGCGCCACGCGTGAGCGCGTCGGCGTCACCGAGATCGCCAACTTCGCCAAATACGAAGTCTCGGGACCCGCGGCCGAGGATTTCCTCAACCGGCTGATGACCAACCGCATGCCGAAGACCAGCCGCATCGTGCTGACGCCGATGCTCAACGAATTCGGCAAGCTGATCGGCGACTTCACTATCGCCAAGGCGGCAGAGGACCGCTTCATGATCTGGGGCTCGTCGGCGGCGCAGAAATACCACATGCGCTGGTTCGAGAAGCACCTGCCGAAGGACGGAACGGTGCGCATCCACCGCTTTGACCAGACGCTGGTCGGCCTGTCGATCGCCGGGCCGAAATCGCGGGACTTGCTGCAGAAACTGGTCGATGTCGACGTCTCGACAAAAGCCTTCCGCTTCATGGATTTCCGCGAGATGGCGGTTGGCGGGGCGCCCTGCATGGTCAACCGCATCACCTACACCGGCGACCTCGGCTATGAAATCTGGATGGCGCCGGCCTACGAGCGCCTGGTTTACAAAGCGATCAAGGACGCCGGCGAGGAATTCGGCCTTGTCGATTTCGGCATGCGCGCTCTGCTCTCCATGCGCCTCGAAAAGAATTTTCCGACCTGGTTCCGCGAGTTGCGGCCGATCTACGGACCGTTCGAAGGCGCGATGGACCGCTTCATCAAGCTCGAGAAGAACGATTTCATCGGCCGCGTGGCCGCCGCCAAGGAACAGGCCGAGGGTCCGAAACTGCGCCGCGTCTCCTTCATCGTCGATGCCGCCGACGCTGATGTCATGGGCGATGAGCCGATCTGGGCCAAGGTCAGCAAGGACTATGGCACGGTTGAAAAGCCGCATGGCTATGGCGCGCCGCGCTTCGACAAGAGCGGCAAGGAAATACGCGGCTCCAAGGCTGCCGAAGGCGCGTCCGCCGTGCGCGGCATCGTCGACGGCGACTGGCGCGTGGTCGGCTGGGTCACGTCGGGCGGCTATGCCCATTACGTGCAGAAGTCGATGGCACAAGGCTACGTGCCGGCGGCTCTTGCCGAGGACGAAAGTGCCGGGCTGTTCGAGATCGAGATCCTCGGTCACCGGCGCCCGGCCCGCATCAATGTCGAAGCGCCCTTCGATCCGAGCGGCGAGAAGATGCGGACCTGAGGTTCGACGATGGACAGCGCGGGGCCGAAGGGCAGCTTTGGCCGCCATCGCAAGATCATGCCGTTCGAGCCAGGCTCGATCGAAGTGCTGCGCGACGCCTCCCGCCGGAAGGCGGCTTCGCTCAACCAGCATGTGCTGGGCTATGGCGCGCAGGCCGAGGCTGAATGGGCTGCGGCAGGCATTGCCGCTCCCGACCTGGCGGCGATGCGCCAATACCGGCTGGAGCGCATCCGCGCCGAGTTGAAGCGGCGCGGCTATGCCGGCGTCCTGCTCTACGACCCCGTCAACATCCGCTACGCCACCGACTCGACCAACATGCAGCTGTGGGTGGCGCACAATCCAACGCGGCATTGCTTTGTCGCCACCGAAGGGCCGGTGGTGCTGTTCGACTATTTCTCCTGCGAGCACCTGTCCGACCATTCCGGCGTCGTCGACGAAGTGCGGCCGGCGGTATCCTGGATGTATCTTTATGGCGGCGAACTGACCGAGCAAAAGGTCCGCCGCTGGGCCGCCGGTATCGCCGATCTGGTGAAAGAGCATAGCGGCGGCAACAGCCGCATCGCCGTCGACCATATCAATCCGGAGGGCGTCGAAGAACTGGCGCGCCTCGGTATTTCCATCGGCAATGGCGAAGCGGTGATGGAGAACGCGCGGCTGATCAAATCACCCGATGAGATCCTCGCCATGCGCCGCGCCATTGTCGCTTGCGAGGCGGCGATGGGCGAGATGGAACAGGCGCTGAAGCCGGGGATTTCCGAAAACGAACTGTGGGCGGAACTGCACCGCGGCAACATCGCGCGCGGCGGCGAATGGATCGAGACGCGACTGCTGACGTCAGGCCCGCGCACCAATCCATGGTTCCAGGAATGCTCGTCACGCCAGATTATATCAGGCGACCTCGTCGCCTTCGACACCGACCTGATCGGCCCCTACGGCTTCTGCGCCGACCTGTCGCGGACATGGCTGTGCGGCGATGCAAAGCCGACCAATGAACAGCGCGACCTGTTCCGTATCGCCGCCGATCAGATCGAGCACAACACGGCACTGATGCAGCCGGGCATCTCTTTCCGCGACCTTGTCGAACGCTCGGCGGTGCCGCCCGGCGACTGCTTCCCGACGCGCTACGGCGTGCTCTATCACGGCGTCGGCCTGGCCGATGAATACCCGACCTTGCCGCATGCCAGCGACTGGACATCGGACACTCCGGACGGCGTGCTGGAACCGGGCATGGTGCTGTGCGCGGAAAGCTATATCGGCCGGCTTGGCGGGCGCGAAGGCGTCAAGATCGAGGAACAGATCCTGATCACCGAGACCGGCAACGAACAGCTCTCAACCTACCCATTGGATGCGAGGCTGCTCGGCTAGCCCGGCAAGGGCCTCGCGCAACGCCCCAACCGTCTTTTCCGGTGTCACCGCGGCGGTGATGTAAGGCAGGCCTTTGCGCCGTCCGGTCCAGCCGACGACCGCCACCTTTTTCGCCGCCGGCTCGAAACGCTGCGCCAGTGCCCAGCTCTCGCAGTCGATCGCAGCTATATCGGCCTTGCCTTGGGCGACAGCGATGATCGAGCCGCGATGGCCACCGCTTTCGCTGCGCGACGAGAAGATGCCCAGGCTTTCGCCGGCCGTTTGCAGGTCGCGCGTCAGCGCAATAGTACCCGACATCGAATCGAGGCTGTTGAAGGTAAAGCGCTTGCCGCGCATCAGATCAAGCGGGAGCAAGGGGCTGCCATCCGCCGGCGATCGAATCTCTGGCCCCTCGCCTGTCCGCATCACCAGCGCGCTGGAATAGAGTTCGCCCTGCCCGCCTTCATAGGCGTCGTAACTGGGCTGGCCGATCACCTGCACATGCCTGGACAGGCCAAGTTCCATCGGCCCCCAGCAGGTCTGCGCGAACAGCAGCGCCGGATGCATCCACAATCTATGGAAATCGAGTTCATCCGGCGGCAATGTCGCCGGATCGGGCGCAACGAGTTTCCCCTCGGCATCACGAATACCGCCCGGCACCCGCGGCAGATCACCATTGCGGCGCACGATGGTTTGCGGCGCGTCGATGCCCTTTTGCCGAAACGCATCGCGCAGCAGCGCCCAATGCGCGTCGACCTCGCCGCGCATTTCGGGCCAGTCATACATCGGCAACGCCGCAACCAATTCACTCATGCCGATATCAAATCATCATGTCTGGAAAAAGGATCGCAAAAACGCGGCGTCCAATCAGAATTGGCCGACACGGATTCCGGATAGACCGGAATCATTCCTTCGGCGGCTCGGCGGGAACCGGCGCACTGCCGAGCCCGCTGATGCTGCGCGCCCTGATGCGTGGCTTGAAGGCCCTGCCCGGCTCGGCTTGACGCCGCAGCACCGGGTGCACGATCGGTTCCTTCGCCTTGAAGGCATAGGCTTTGATCAACGCGAAATAGTTCGGATAGGCATAGCCATTGTTCATCCGCAGCCATTCTTCACGGCGGTCGCGAAACAGCTTGGGCAGCTTGTACCAGGCCACGGTCGGGGTCTTGTGATGGACGAAGTGCAAATTGTTGTTGAGGAACAGGAACGACAGCGGCGAGCGCTCGACGATCACCGTGCGGCCTTCCGGATGTTCCGACCATTGATGCTCGGCAAACGTACGGATCGAGATCAGCGACTGGCCAAGCCAGACCGGCACGAGAATGTAAAGCCACAGTGGAATGCCGAAGCCGAACTGCACGATCGGCATC
Source organism: Mesorhizobium sp. M1066 (assembly GCF_040318635.1). Lineage (NCBI taxonomy): Bacteria > Pseudomonadati > Pseudomonadota > Alphaproteobacteria > Hyphomicrobiales > Phyllobacteriaceae > Mesorhizobium > Mesorhizobium sp. M1066. The sequence goes on along the minus strand of NZ_JAMYMR010000023.1, from coordinate 74,800 downwards.
ACGACGGCAAGGCCGATCGCATGCAGCAGCCAGGCCTTGCGGATCGCCTTGTCGCCGGCGATCACCTGCTTGGCATCGTCGATGAAGAAGCCGAGGCAGGACAGCCACGGGCCAAGCACGAAGCGGCCGGCCATGGTGTTGTTGATCTTGAGCAGGAATTTCATCGTCGGCGGCAACTCGTCATGCTGCCAGAGCGCCTGATAATAGCTTTCCGGATCGTCCAGCGGATCGGTCAGCCGCTCGTCGGCGTGGTGGCGCAGATGGATGGTCTTGAAGCGGCGGAATGGCCAGACCAGACCGATCGGCAGGAACACGAAGGCTTCGTTGACCCGTGCATTGCGTGTCGGATGCCCGTGCAGCACTTCGTGCATGATCGACGATTGCAATGCGGCTGTGAAAGCCAGGATGGCGAGCGCCAGGACGGGATAGGATGGCCAGAGCAGAAAACCGGTGGCGAACCATGTTGCGTAGCAGAAGAAGGCGAGTATCACGGTTGGCCACTCGATGGCCGGTACGCTGTGTCGCCTGATGCTCTTGCTCGTCATGCTATCGACCACTGTCCCTCAGTCGCCGGAACCACAATTGGTTCCTGACAGCATTGTGTCAGGAGAAATGATTCCACTCAACGAGACAAAGTGCACAAACTGTTGCGATTGCGCATTTTTGACCGCACATGTTATATATTGTAAACAGACCTAGGGATTCATTTACGCATCAAACGGCCCCAGAGCGGCTTCGGCGCAAATTTTTCCTCAATCGGGGTGGAGCACGGACATGGACAAGCGCGACCTGTCGACGATCTTCCGTGAACGCCTGAAAATGCTCTTGACACGCTCCGACCTCAATCAGTCGGCCTTCGCGACCGCGGTCGGCATCGACCGCTCGGCGCTATCGCAACTGCTGTCGGGCGCCTCGACGCGCCTGCCTCGCGCCGAAACGCTGCTCAACATCGCCGCCGAGTTCAAAGTGTCGCTCGATTGGCTTCTCGGCCTCAGCCAGGACGAGGGTCTCACCGGCGAAATCCGCGAGAGCCTGGAGATCGAGGAGGCACCGGACGGCTTCGACCGCACGCTGCTGGCCAAATGGCATGCCGAGGCGGCCGGCACCAAGATCCGCTACGTGCCTGCCGGCATTCCCGATCTTCTGCGCACCGAAGCGCTGGTCGACTACGAAGCCGGCATCACCAACAAGAGCCGCCTGGCGCAGGCCGGAGAAACGCAATACCGCATCGACTACAACAGGCGGCCGGAAACCGACATGGAAGTCTGCATGCCGCGCCACACGCTGGAGATCTTTGCGCGCGGGCTGGGTGTCTGGGACCGTTTCCCCGAAGCCGACCGGCGCGCGCAGCTGCTGCACATGGCGACGCTGCTCGACGACCTCTATCCGACCTTCCGGCTGTTTCTCTATGACGGGCGGATGCGCTATTCGATCCCCTACACAATCTTCGGCCCCTATCGCGCCGCCATCTATGTCGGCGACATGTATCTGGTGCTCAACGCCACCCAGCCGATCCAGACGCTGATCCAGCATTTCGACAATCTGATCCGGGCCGCCAACATCAATGCGCACGAGGCGTCCGGCTTCGCGCACAGACTGGCCGGCATGTCGTTCCCAACAGGCACTGTCTGATTTTCGGCAGCCAAGATCACCACCGCGCCATGGCTCAAGGCGCCGCATGGGCGAATCCGTCCTAGCTATTCATTGACTACACATAAAGACTTCTTTATATCCTTATTCGACTTCGAAACGTGAAAGCCAATCCGATGACGACCACCAACCCGATCGATGCGCTGCTGGCTGAAAAGGGCGTGCTGCTGGCCGATGGCGCCACCGGCACCAATTTGTTCGCCATGGGTCTGGAGGCTGGCGAGGCACCCGAGCTGCTGAACGAGACGGCGCCCGACACCATCACCAGCCTGCACCAGAATTTCGTCGATGCCGGCGCCGACATCATCCTCACCAACTCGTTCGGCGGCACCCGTCACCGCTTGAAGCTGCACCATGCGCAGGACCGCGCGCATGCGCTGAACAAGCGCGCCGCCGAGCTTGCTCGTGCCGTCGCCGACAGAGCCGGCCGCAAGGTGATCGTCGCCGGTTCGGTCGGCCCGACCGGCGAATTGCTGGTGCCGCTCGGCGCCATGACCTATGACGAGGCGGTCGACGCCTTCGCCGAGCAGATCGAGGGTCTCAAGGAAGGCGGCGCCGAAGTCGCCTGGATCGAGACGATGTCGGCTCCCGACGAGATCCGCGCCGCCGCCGAGGCTGCCATCCGCGTCGGCCTGCCCTACACCTATACCGGTTCCTTCGACACCGCTGGCCGCACCATGATGGGCCTGCTGCCCAGGGATATCCACGGCGTCACCGACGGCCTGTCGCAGGCGCCTCTCGGCGTTGGTGCCAATTGCGGCGTCGGCGCATCCGACATCCTGGCCTCGCTGCTCGACATGACGGAGGCGAAGCCGGAGGCCACGGTGATCGTTAAGGGCAATTGCGGCATTCCCGAATTCCGCGGCACCGAGATCCATTATTCCGGCACGCCCGAACTGATGGCCGACTATGTCAGGCTCGCCGTCGATGGCGGCGCCAAAATTATCGGCGGCTGTTGCGGCACCTCGTTCCAGCACCTCGCCGCGATGCGCAAGGCGCTCGACGCGCACACCAGGGCGGATCGTCCGACGGTTGCCGCGATCGTCGAACGCATCGGTCCGATGCGCAACAAGGTGGCGACGGAAAACACCGCCGAGACCAGCGAAGCCCGCCGCGAGCGCCGCCGCAGCCGGGCCTGACCCATCGGTTTTCGACTATTCGCTGTTGTCGGCGTAGCTCGACTGCGCCGAGTTGAAGTCGACCACATTGTCGCCGCGCATCGTCATCAGCGCGCCTGAAGCGCTGGGGTCGGTGATCTGTTCCAGCATGATGCGGAAGCGGTCGTTGGTCAGCGCCGACAGGGCGGTATGGCGCGCCTGCGCGACATCGTCACTGATACGCCTGGCTTCCGATGATGGGGCCGATGAAACCGCCGAGGCGTCTCGCGCCGGGGGTATCGAGTTGGCGATAGTCCTGATCTGCAATTTCGGCTCCCTCAAGCCCAATACGCCTGTCCTGCGTAACAAGGAGAGGGTTGCCATCCAGTACCGGAAATGTCGCGCAATTTAACGACCCGGAAAACCGCGAAAAAAGGCCGGCAAGGTTTCCCTCGCCGGCCTGCCTCACCCGCCCGCGGTCGGTTCCCCGTATCAGAACGATCCCATCTGAAAGAAACCGGCCGTCATCACCACTTACCGGTTACCGCCCAGCGCAGAGGCAAGGCGCACAAGCGAGAGGAACTCGGCCCTGTACCCAAACGGGTCGGCTCCTCGAGCGGCGGTGGCGATCTCCATAATCTTGTCGTAGCCGAACTTCGCGGTCGCATCCTCGTCGCGCAGCTTCTGGCTGAAGGCGGCGACCGCGACGGAGAAGCGCTGGTCGGTGCTGGCCTGGTCGAAGGACGAGATCTCGTTTGCCGAGGTCACCGGCGTGGTGATCAGCTTCGAGACGTCTTCATTCGGCAGCTTGTAGCGGATCTTGACGAAGGCATATTCGCCCGCATTGGCGACGCCGCCATTGTCCACCGACGCCTGGCCATAACGCAGCGGATCGATCTGCTCGCCACCGCTGCCTTTCGGCGTGATCTCGTAGATCGCGGTGACGGAATGGCCCGAACCGATATCGCCGGCATCGACGCGGTCATTGTTGAAATCCTCGCGGTTCAAGGCGCGGGTCTCGTAGCCGATCAGGCGATATTCCGAGACCTTGTTCGGGTTGAACTCGACCTGGATCTTCACGTCCTTGGCGATGGTGAACAGCGTCGAGGAGGCATCCTCGACCAGCACCTTCTCGGCCTCGGCCAGCGTGTCGATATAGGCGGCGGTGCCGTTGCCGTTCTGGGCGATGGTCTGCATCATCTGGTCGTTCAGATTGCCGCGGCCGAAGCCGAACACCGACAGGAAGACACCGGTCTTGCGCTCTTGCTCGATCAGCCGCTTCAGATCATCGTCGTCGCTCTGGCCGACATTGAAGTCGCCGTCGGTGGCAAGCATCACCCGGTTGACGCCACCCTTGACGAAGGATTTTTGCGCCAACCTGTAGGCTTCCTTGATGCCCGCCTCGCCGGCCGTGCTGCCGCCAGGCGTCAAATTGTCGATGGCACTGAGGATCTTGTCCTTTTCGGACGCCTTGGTCGGCTCCAGGACTGTGCCGGCGTCCCCCGCATAGGTCACGATCGAGATGGTGTCGTCGGCCTTCAGCTTGCCGACCAGCAGCCGGAAAGCCGATTTGAGCAGCGGCAGCTTGTCCGGCTCGTCCATCGAGCCCGAGACATCGATCAGGAAGACCAGATTGGCCTTCGGCTGCTCGGTCGGCTTGACGTCAAAACCCTTTATGGCGACATGCATCAGCCTGGTCTGCGTGTTCCACGGCGTCGGCATGACGCTGACGGTCGAGTTGAATGGTGTCGAGGCCGACTCCGGACCCTTCCAGTCATAGGGGAAGTAGTTGATCATCTCCTCGACGCGCACCGTATCGGCCTGCGGCAGGGTGCCCTGCTTCAGCGAGCCGCGCACGAAGGAATAGGAGGCCGTGTCGACGTCGATCGAGAAGGTCGAGACCGGGTCCTCGAGTGCCGCATGCACCGGATTGGTCTTGAAATCCTCGATGCGGTCGCGATTTTCCTCCTGCGGCAGCATCTGGTCGGCCGGCGCCATGGCCGGCTGCTGCGGCGCCATCAGCTTCGACTCCGCCGCCATGCGGGCTCGCGAGGTGCTGGGTACACTTGCAGCGCCATCCAGTGCGAATTCACCTGTCGGTGCCAGTGGCGCAGGCTCGGCCAGCACACCGCGCTGCAGCGCATTTTGTTGTGCAGCGCCCCCAGCAACGGTCGATTCGGATTTGTGCGGCGAGGCCGGCGCCACAAGCGCATCGGTGGCGTCGCGGCTTTCCACATCGGCGTCGGCCTTCTTGTCCTTCTCCAGCCCGGTCGGAGCCGGCTTCGGCTGAGCGGTCGTCGGCTTCACCGTCGCCGGCTTGTCGGCCAGCGTCTCGCTGATTTTCTCGTCGCCGCCGAATTTCGGCGGCTGTTCCCTCAGCAGATGGAAGGTGGCGTATCCGGCGATCGGCAGGGCGACGAGCCCGGCAAGAGCCGGCGTGGCAATGAGTTTCTTTTGCATGATCTCGCTCCAGAGCTTTTGTGCTCGCTCTGTGAGACGAAGCCCGCCAACCGATCCTTGGGTAACGGCAGAAATATTTTCCTGATCGTAGGCGCGCAGGGCGGCTTCGAAAGCACGCGCCTTGGCGTCCTGGGCGGGCGCCGGCGCCGCTATATCGCGCAATCTGTTGAGTTCGTTGTCGTCGACCATGGTCACACTTCCCCGGCCGAGCGCATCAGCGTCTTCAGCCGTTTCTTCGCTTCATGGATGTGCCAGGAAACCGTCGTCTCCGAGATCGCCATCGCCTCGGCGGCGGCCGCATGGCTCAAGCCCTCGCCATAGACCAAAAGCACGGCGTCGCGCTGCTTGTCCGGCAATCGCCGGACGGCTGCCCACAGCGCTTCGGCAGGGTCTTCCGGTTCGACCGACGCCTCGCCCGAGATCAGTGCATGGACGCCATAGGCCTCGGTCTTGACGGTCTCGCGGGCGGACTTTCGCATCATGTCGCGCGCGGCGTTCAGGGTCACGGAATAGAGCCATGTGGTGAAGGCGCCGCCGCCGCGATAGTCGCGGATCGCCTTGCCCAGCCTGACGCAGACTTCCTGGGCGATGTCTTCGGCATCGGCCTTCCTGCCGCACCAGCGATAGGCAGCGCGATAGACGAAGTCATAGTGCCTTTCCAGCAATGTGCTGAAGGCCCCCCTGTCTCCGCCCTTCGCCCGCCCGATCAGTTCGGCGTCGGAGGCTTCGCTCTCATCCAGCATCATAGCCATCATTTGCCTGTTGGACGAAGGCTAATGGCTAATCCTTGGGGCAATGGAAAGATTTTTTTGGAAACCGCCGGATCGTGACCGCCGGCACCCCGCTTGACACATCCATATCTCGGCGGTTATACGTCAATCAATAGCCACAGGGTTATCGATCCCAGATGACGAACGCTCACGATGTCCTCTTCAGAACGCTCTCCGATCCGACGCGTCGGGCAATCTTCGAGCGCCTGTGCCGGCAAGGCGAGCAGACGGTCGGCGCCCTGACGGCTCAGTCAGGGGTCTCTCAACCTGCGGTGTCGAAGCATCTCGGCGTGCTCAGGCAGGCCGGGCTGGTGCGGGACCGCCATCAAGGACGGCAGACCCATTATAGCGCCCAGCTGGCAGCACTTTCCCCGCTGACCGACTGGACGAACCAGATGAACACGTTCTGGCAGTGCCGGTTCGACGACCTCGAAAATTTGCTCAAAAGAATGGACCAATGACCAACATCGCGACCGAAACGCGCTCCGTCATCGTCGAACGTGAGATCCCCTATCCGCCGGAAAAAATCTGGCGCGCGCTGACCCAGCCGCATCTCATCGAGGAATGGCTGATGAAGAACGACTTCAAGCCAGTCGTGGACCACCGTTTCAATCTGCGAAAGGAACCGCAGCCTGACGTGAGCATCGTTGTCGACTGTCAGGTAACAGCCGTCGAATTGAACAAGACACTATCCTACACGTGGCAGGCCTATGGCCTCGAGAGTGTCGTCACCTGGACTCTCATGCCGACCAGCACGGGCACCCGGTTGCGCATGGAACAATCCGGCTTCCGGCCGGATCAGGAGCAGGCGTATCGGGGCGCGACGAGTGGGTGGCGGCAGTACTTTACAAATTTGAGTCAGATCCTGGCGCGGATAGATTGAACCCGCCGACATGCGGATCACGGGTCCGCGTCGGCTGTTTTGACAGGAGGAACTATTGGACTGGAACATGTGGGTTCGGCAAATTCATCGCTGGCTGTCGATCATCTTTACGCTGACCGTCATCACCAACTTCGCCACCCTGGCATTCGGCCAGCCTCCCGCCTGGGTGGTCTACTCGCCGCTCCTGCCGCTCTTCCTGCTGCTGTTCAGCGGCCTGTACATGTTCGTGCTGCCCTATGCCGCCAAGGGCCGCGGCGCGCCGCGTGCCGGCGGATAGAGTGGGTAGAATGGCCAAGACACAGGGTCAGTCGACCAAGGCCGCACCAGTGCTGCTCTCCGGCGGCAACCCGCAAATCGCCAAGGGCGACGGCGACGCCCCGGTGCAGGCCTATATCGCTGCGATGCCGGGCTGGAAGCGTGGCCTCGGCGAGCGGCTTGACGCGCTCATCGAACACAACGTGCCCGACGTGCGCAAGGCCGTGCGATGGAACTCGCCCTTCTACGGCATCGAAGGCCAGGGCTGGTTCGTGAGTTTCCATGTCTTCACCCACTATTTGAAGGTGACCTTCTTCAGTGGCATCTCATTGCAGCCGATCCCACCTGGCGGCACGGCCAAGAGCAAGGATGTGCGCTGGATCGACATCCGCGAAGACGATCAGTTCGATGAGGCGAGGATGGTGGAATGGATCAAGCAGGCCGCGGCCCTGCCCGGCTGGATCCCGTAGCGGCCGCAACGACGACTGCAAGCAAAAATTCGAATTCTTTCCTGCCGAAAGGCGGGGCCAAAGACGACAGAGGAGAAAGAGCCATGAAGATCAAGCTGACCAGCGTGTATGTGGACAACCAGGAAAACGCACTGCGCTTCTACACCGACGTGCTGGGCTTCACCAAAAAGGCCGATTTCAGCAACGGGCCCTATCGCTGGCTGACCGTGGCCTCGGCTGAAGAGCCTGATGGAACCCAGCTGCAGCTCGCGCTCAACGACAACCCGGCCGCCAAGGCCTATCAGGAAGCCATCTTCAAGCAGGGTCAGCCCGCCGTCATGTTCTTCACCGACGACGTCAAGAGCGATTATGAGCGCATCAAGGCGAAGGGCGGCGCGTTTATCAAGCCGCCGACCGAGGTGACCGGCTCGATCATCGCCCAGTTGAACGACAGCTGCGGCAACCTCGTTCAGATCACCCAGCTGGCGCGCTGGTAACGGGCGGCGGTTGAAACGCGTCGAGGCACAGGAGACACCCAATGACCCCCTCGCAACAAATCGACCAATTGATCGCCGGCCTCTCGGACTGGCGCGGCGAGACGCTCGCCCGCATCCGCAAGACCATCCTTGCAGCCGACCCGGACATCGTCGAGGAGTGGAAGTGGATGGGCAGCCCGGTATGGTGTCTCGACGGCAACATCGTGGTCGGCAACGCCCACAAGGACAAGGTGAAACTCACCTTTTCCCATGGTGCCAGCCTGCCGGACCCCGACAATCTGTTTAACAACGGTTTTGGCGGCAAGGTGTGGCGGGCAATCGACATGTTCGAGGGCGACACGCTCAATGAGGGCGCTTTAAAAGAGCTCGTCCGTGCGGCCATCGATTACAACCACGCCAAAAAGAAGAAAGCGCCGGCGGCTAGGCGGGCAAAGCCACAGAAATAAAGTCTATGAAGCTCGTCGGCGCGTTTGGCCTATGCCGCCTGCCCCGCCACCCAGCCGGACGACCATGCCCACTGGAAATTATAGCCGCCCAGCCAGCCCGTGACATCGACGGCTTCGCCGATGAAAAACAGGCCCGGCACGGATTTCGCCTGCATCGTCTTCTGGTCCAGCCCGTTGGTGTCGACTCCGCCCAGCGTCACTTCGGCGGTGCGATAGCCCTCTGAGCCGGCAGGCTTGATGCGCCAATCATTGACCGCGGCGGCGACCGTCTTGATCTGGGCGTCGGAAAGATCGGCAAGGTTGCCGTCGATCCCGGTTCGCTCGGCGATCGACTGCGCCAGCCGCTTCGGCAGATGATTTGCCAGCACCGTCTGCACCGCCTGCCGTCCATTGCTTCGCTTGGCCACCCGAATGAGGTCAGCCACGTCAACTCCCGGCAGCATGGCGATGCGGATTTCGTCGCCCTCGCGCCAGTAGGACGATATCTGCAGGATGGACGGCCCACTGACGCCGCGATGCGTGAACAGCATTGCTTCGGAAAACCGCGTCTTGCCGCAGGCGACTTCCGCGTCCACGGCATTGCCGGCCAGCGGCGCCAGCCGCTCGAGCGTGTTTGCGTCGAAGGTCAGCGGCACCAGCGCCGGCCGCGTTTCGACGATGGCAAGGCCGAACCGTTCGGCAAGCTCATAGCCGAAACCGGTCGCCCCCATCTTGGGGATCGACTTGCCGCCACAGGCCACGACCAGCGACTGGCAAGTAACCAAGCCTGTGGAGAGGGTGAGCGCAAACCCCTCCACGGTTTTGCGGACATCCTCAACGCTGGTCGAGAGCGCCAGCTCCACGCCCCTGCCCTGCATTTCCGAGACCAGCATGTCGATGATCTGGCGCGCCGAGCCGTTGCAAAACAGCTGCCCCAACGTCTTCTCGTGATAGTCAATGCGGTGGCGTTCGACGAGGGCGATGAAATCGCGCTGCGTGTAGCGACTGAGCGCCGAAATGCAGAAATGCGGATTGCCCGACAGAAAATTCTTCGGGCTGGCATGGATGTTGGTGAAATTGCACCGGCCGCCGCCGGAGATGCGGATCTTCTCGCCAGGCGCCGCTGCATGATCGAGGATCAGCACCGAACGGCCGCGCTTGGCCGTCTCCACGGCGCACATCATTCCGGCGGCACCCGCGCCGATGATCACGACATCATAAGATTGCATCAGGCTATTCGTTCCCGCTGGACCGGCTCATTGGGGCGCGCCACTTGCGCTGCCTGGTACCACTTTGGCCCGATAGTTTTCTAGCAATTCCGTCCCAGCAGCCTGGTGATCTGGAGGGTGACGATTGTGGTGAACAGCCCGGGATCACTGAAAGCCCTCGCGGACAGCATTGCCCCATGAACCGATGCCATCAGCATCTGGGCCTCCTCCTCCGGCCGGTTGTTCAAGCGGAACAAGTCCTGCTCCATTCCAGCCCGCAGCACCGACGTAAGCCATCCCGCGAGATTTTGGAAATGGGCACGAACGCGTGATGCGACCTCTTCCGGCAGCATCTGCATCTCGCCGGCGAGCATCGCGCAGACGCAGAAGGACGGCGAGGCATCGCGAATGCATGTCCGCCAATAGTTCAGATAGGACTGAAGTTGTTCAGCAGGGCTTGAGAGTTCTCCTCGGAGAGATTCCAAGCCTGCTTCGGCCTGCCGCCTGTAACGATCCACCAGCACCGAAACCAGCTCGGCCTTCGTCGGAAAGTGATGGTGGATGCTCGCCTTCCGGATGCCGATGGCAGCCGAGATATCAGCATAGCTGAACCCGTTGTAGCCTCCCGCGACGATGAGGGATTGCGCGACATCGAGAATCTTTTCTGAGGTCGAAGCCATTGATTTCATGGCGCTGCCTACCTTCTGATAGGCAGATTGTCAAGGTCCCGTTTCTCACAGAGAGGTGTTCGAGCGTCGGGTTGACTCAAAGCAAGTGCCTTCCTACTAGTAGGTAGAAATCACAACAAGGAACCTACTGATGCAAAGCCAATCGTCGATCCCATCCAACTGGTTGCGATCCTATTATTTCGGACGCGCCATATTCTCTATCGCCTGGATTGCTGCCGCCATTCTGTTCGGCGGGCAACCCGGCCCCATCGCGTTTCTGCTCGTGATCTACCCTGCATGGGACGCCCTCGCCAATCTGGTTGACGCCAAGGCAAATGGCGGCCTGAAAGCCAACTCGTCCCAGGCATTGAATGTCGTGGTCAGCACGATAACGGCGCTCGCCGTCATCGTGGCGGTCAGCAACAGCATGTATGCCGTTCTGGCCGTGTTTGGGGTTTGGGCGATCCTGTCGGGTCTGCTGCAGCTCAACACGGGAGCAAGGCGTTGGCGCTACCAAGGCGCGCAGTGGCCGATGATCCTCAGTGGCGTGCAATCGGCCCTCGCCGGCGGCTTCATGATCAGCCGATCCCTCGGCACGCTTGCGCCGACGATTCTGGACATCGCCCCTTATGCCGGGTTCGGCGCGTTTTACTTTCTGCTTTCCGCAATTTGGCTTGTCGTCGCAGCCTATCGCAAGGCAAACGCCTAAGCGCAGCCTGATCCGGCGGCGGCAAGGTGAACGGTCATCTGCCGCGTCGAAAGGGCAAGCATCGCTCACTCTTTGCCGCGTGGGCTGCCGTTCTGGTTCAAAAACGCGTAGCGTCCTGCTCAGGGTCGACCGCTGACCTTAGATCAGCGTCTCGGCGAACAACGTCGTCAGCCGCTTCCAGTGGCGTTCGGCGCCGGCGGCATTGAAAACGCTATGATCGGGTACGCACCAGCCATGCGCCATCCCGGCATAGTTCTCGATGACATGATCGACTTCAGCGACCCGCAGCGCTTCGGCCAGCCGCGCCGACTGTTCCGGCGGGAAACTCCTGTCGACGCCGGATGTGCCGACATAGACGCGCCCCTTGATGGAGGCTGCCTTGCGATGCGGGCTGTCGGCGGCGTCGCTGGCCAGATTGCCGCCATGGAAGCTTGCGGCCGCTTTTATCCGTTCGGGATAGGTTGCGGCCGCATTCAGTGCCCGGCCGCCACCCATGCAATAGCCGACGGTACCGACCGGCCCTGTGATGCCTTCAGCCGCAAGCGCATCAAGGAATGCACCGCTGTCGCTGATGGTCATCTCCTGCGTCGTGCCGGTGACCAGCGCCATCAGCGCTGCCTTGGTCTTTTCCTCGACGAAGGCGGTCTTGGCGTCGAATGGCCCGTAAGGCGCATTGCGGTAGAACAGGTCCGGCACCAGCACCGCATAACCTTCATTCGCCAGCCGGTTGGCCATGCTGTCGAGCGCTGGCCGCGGACCAAAGGCGTCCTGATAGAGAATGACGCCGGCCTTGGCAGGAGATGCGTTTGCCGAGCGGAAAAGCCCGGCATTGGCGACACCATCCCTGGTCTTGATCTGAAGGTCGTGTTTCGTCATCGCCCGCTCCGTTCGACTGATGCGCGATACATATCCGCGCGAGGCCATACGGCAAGGCATTCCCCGGGCATGGCAGTCAACATTTCGTACAGGATTGCGTGACGCTATTGCTCGCCTTCTCGCACGGTCCGCGCGCCGACATGCAGCGCACGGCCGGCACCGAGCCCCATGATGGCTACGCCAAGCCCGAGCGCGACGAACAGGAACGCCGTCCCCGAAAAACTGCCGGTCCAATCGCGGATCAGGCCCACCAGCAGCGGGCCGGATGCCGCCAGTACATAGCCGACGCCTTGCGCCATGCCTGAAAGATGCGCGGCGACATGCGAATCCGGCGAACGCAGCACGATCAAGCTCATGGCAGCCGCGATAAGGCCCCCCTGCCCGATGCCTTGCAGGACCGCCCAGAACAGCACCGTCGAGGTCGGCGCAAAGAGAATGCCGAGCAGCGCGATCACCGCCGTGGCAACGAGCGCCACATTGATGCCGCGCTGGTCCTTCAGCCGCATCGCAAAGGATGGCACGGCGAGGCACGTGATGACCTGCGCCATCACCGACACCGAAACCATCGCGCCGGCGGTGGCCGCGTCAAAGCCGCGCTCGCGCAGGATCGGCGCCAGCCAGCCGAAGATGCAATAGGCAAGCGCCGACTGCAGCCCCATGAACAGCGTCACCTGCCAAGCCAGGCGATCGCGCCAAAGCCCGACGACGCGAAAGCCGCGATGACTGACCTGCCGACGGCTGCCCAGCGCCTGCGGAATCCAGATCAAAAGCACGACCAATGTAGGCACCGCCCAGGCAGCGAGTGCCCCGGACCATGAACCGGTGACAAAATGCTCGATCGGCAGCGTGAAGCCCGCGGCGGCGGCCGAACCGGCGCAGAGCGCCATGGTGTAGAGCCCGGTCATGACAGCGGCGCTGTCGGCGAAATCGCGCTTCACCAGGCCCGGCAGCAGCACATTGCCGATGGCAATCGCGCCACCGGCCAGAAAGGTGGCGACAAACAGCAGGGGAACCGTACCGAACCAGCGCAGGCCGGTTCCCAGCACCAGCAAGGCGAGCGCCCCGAGCAAAGTGCGCTCGGCTCCATAGCGCTGCGCAAGCCTTGGCGCGAAGGGCGCGAACAGGCCGAGGCACAGGACGGGCAGCGTCGTCAGCAGGCTCGCGCCGGTCGTCGAAAGACCGGTTGCCTGCATCACCTCGGGCAACAGCACCGACAGGCTGGAAAACAGTGGCCTCAAGCTGAAGGCGATCAGCACAAGGCTTGCGCCAAGCACGATGCGCGCCGCACGGCTGCGCAGTTCAGGCGGCTGCGGCATGGGCAGGCTGTCGGCCTCGGCATCGACGAGTTCCAGACCCTCGACCTCGGCCTTCGGATCAGGCTGACGAAAACTCTGGTTCATTGCGAAAGCAGTCTTTCAAGTTGGGTAAGCACCGGCGCCATGAAGGCTCGGACGGCGGCAACGGCGCGCTCGGGATCGCTCGCGGCAATGGCGTCGACGATTGCCGCATGCGCCTGGTGGTCCGGTTCGGGCAGATCGCCGTCGATGGTGGCATGGATGGTCTCGGTGATGGCGGCGGTAAAGAAGTCATAGAGCTCCATCATCGCGCTGTTGCCGGACGCCGCGACGACGGATTTGTGGAAAGCGAGATCGCGCCGGATGAAGGCATCGCTTCCGCCGTCGGCGACGGTGCCGCGTTCGGCAAGCAATTGCCGCATCCGCTCGAGGTCGGCTGGCGTGTGACGCAAGGCGGCGAGCCTCGCGGCCTCGAGGTCCAGCGCCGCCCGCGCCTCCCACTGATCGCGCAAGCCGCTGCGTTTGACCCGGTCAAGCGCGGCAGAAGTATCGACGGTGGAGCGCACATAGGTGCCCGAGCCCTGACGCGTATTCAGCAACCCCTGCGAGACCAGCACCCGCACCGCCTCGCGGACGGTGCCCCGACTGACCGACAGAAGGTCGGTCAGAGCTGCCTCGTTGGGGATACGCTCGCCGACACCCCAGCGGCCGCTGACGATTTCAGCCCGCAGGCTCTCAGTGGCGCTGTCGGTGAGATTGGTTCGGATAGCAGGTTGCATCGGCCTATTCATCAAGTCATCAGATGACTTGATGAATAGGCTTGCTTCTAACTGTCGTCAAGATGCTCATCGAAGCGAACGAACACCACGCAATGGGAATGGATCAGCTGGTGGCTCGTGCGAAGCTCGCCATGTGGAAGGCCTGAACCTCCGGCGGATAGCGATACTCCGTGCCATAGGGGCACCCATTGCGATCAAGACAACCGCCGCTGCGACAAGGCGAGCCGCCGGCTCCACGCACATGCTTCAGGCAGGATTGATAAGCAAATCCTTGCGCGGAATAGGCGTCGGCCGGACAAGATTTCAGGCAAGGTTTCTCGACGCAGCTATCGCAAAGGTGAGGCGCCGTTTCGCCGGCTTGAATCGGAAGCTCGTCCTCGAACAGCAGCGCACCGCGATAGGCATGCCATAGCCCGTATTGCGGATGCATGAGGATGCCGAGCGGCGACGGCTTCAGTCCCTCCGCCCGCATCGCCCATTGCTGAAACGGCAGATAAGGTCTGTCGGAAGGGGAAACGGCTCGCGCCCCGAATGCCTCGGCCACGGCTCCGATCACTTCGCGCGACCACGTGTCGAGCGGATTGGCGATGGTCCGCGATTGCTTGTCGATCCAGCGCAGGAAATGCGGCCAAGGCGCTGCACCCGCCTGCCCGACCAGCAGGACGGATTTGACGGGAGCACCTGAGAGGTCGGCAAACGGGGTTTCGCTCGCTCCGCACTTGAAGCCGCCGCGCAGGATGAGGCCATGGGCCGAAAGCACGGTCGCGATGTCCTCAACCCGGCGCCCCGCGGCAATCATTCCTTCTTGACCGGATCAGAGAACGCGCTCCGCCAGACTTCCTTGTGGATAATGTTGGCGACTTTAGCCCCGCCTGACTCGGGCTCCTTTCAAGTGAAGGCGTCGGGCATCGACCCCTTCCTCTTGGCGATGAAGTCCTGCAACGCTTCGTCGATGCTCGGATCGAGATAGGGCGCCTCGTAGCTTTCCAGCCAGCGACGGGCGAGCTCGTTGGCGCGCTGCGGCGCGGTCTTCTCGCCTTCGGCCAACCACTGCTCGTAGGAATTGTTGTCGGCGATGTTGGAACGATAGAAAGCGGTCTGGAAGTTGGCCTGGGTGTGGTCGCAGCCGAGATAGTGGCTGCCCGGCCCGACCTGGCGGATGGCGTCCATCGCTTGGCCGTTTTCCGACAGATCGACGCCCTCGGAAAACTTCTGCGTCATGCCGAGCTGGTCGATGTCCATCATGAATTTCTCGTAGCAGGACGCCAACCCGCCCTCGAGCCAGCCGGCCGAATGCAGCACGAAATTGGTGCCGGCCAGGATGGTCGAGTTCAGCGTGTTGGCGCTTTCATAGGCCGCCTGAGCATCCGGAACCTTCGACGCGCAGAGCGAGCCGCCGGTGCGGAACGGCAGGCCCAGCCGACGCGCCAGCTGCGCGGCGCCATAAGACACCAGCGACGGCTCCGGCGTGCCGAAGGTCGGCGCTCCCGACTGCATCGAAATCGACGAGGCGAAGGTGCCGAACAGCACCGGCGCGCCGGGACGGATCAGCTGCGTGAACGAGGCGCCGGCCAGCACTTCGGCCAGAACCTGCGTCAGCGTGCCGGCCACCGTCACCGGGCTCATCGCGCCGGCAAGGATGAATGGCGTGACGATGCAGGCCTGGTTGTGGCGCGCATAGACTTTCAGCGCGCCGAGCATGGTCTCGTCGAACACCATCGGCGAGTTGGCGTTGATCAGGCTGGTCAGCACCGTGTTGTTCTCGACGAAATCGTCGCCGAACACGATCTTGGCCATGGCGACGGTGTCTTCGGCGCGCTCAGGCGCGGTCACCGAGCCCATGAACGGCTTGTCGGAATATTTGATGTGGCTGTAGATCATGTCGAGGTGGCGCTTGTTGACCGGCACGTCGACGGGCTCACACACCGTGCCGCCCGAATGGTGGATCGACGGCGCCATATAGGCGAGCTTCACGAAATTCTGGAAATCCTCGATCGTCGCATAACGCCTGACGCCATCGAGGTCACGCACGAAGGGCGGACCGTAGACCGGCGCGAAAACGGTGGCATTGCCGCCGATCTGCACCGAACGCTCGGAATTGCGGGCGTGCTGGGTGTAGACGGACGGCGCGGTCTTGAGCAGCGAACGGCACAGCCCCTTCGGAAAGTGCACGCGCTCGCCCTTGACGTCGGCGCCGGCCTCTTTCCACAGTTGCAGCGCTTCCGCGTCATCACGGAAGATGATGCCGATCTCCTCGAGCACCGTGTCGGTGTTCTTTTCGATCAGCGCCAGGCCTTCCTCGTCCAGCACCTCGTAAACGTTGATCTTGCGTTTGATGTAGGTGAGCTGCGTACCCGGGCCACCGCCCGAACGTGCTGCCCGCCGGGCTGCAGCCCCGCCACTGGCGCCACGCCCACGTCGCGCGTTTGACGCTTCCTGATCGACTGCCGCGTGTTCGCTCATGGTGGTTCTTCCCTGAATCTGTTCTTGTCTGGAATCCATAGCGGCTGCATCTCGCCGCTTCTTGCCAGATCGTAGCCATGCACCCTATTCGAAACGGCCCGCCAGCGCCAACGCCTGTCGCAAAATCGACAAGAATTCCAAGAGAGTTACGGTCGCTTTCCTTTTGCGGGAAGTCGCAAATCAGCTATGGATACATGCCCTCAGCGGGTTAGGTATGAACGCGAAGATGTGTGCCTTGCGACATGGTCGCGATGCCGGCAGGAGCTCGATACAAATGTCCGACGACGAGATCATCCTTTCTGAACTTTCCGATGACGAGTTGGTGCAGCAGATGCACGACGATCTCTATGACGGGCTGAAGGAAGAGATCGAGGAAGGCACCAACATCCTGCTCGAGCGCGGCTGGGTGCCCTACAAGGTGCTGACTGAAGCGCTGGTCGAAGGCATGCGCATCGTCGGCGAGGATTTTCGCGACGGCATCCTGTTCGTTCCCGAAGTGCTGCTGTCGGCCAATGCGATGAAGGCCGGCATGTTCATCCTGCGTCCGCTGCTCGCCGCCACCGGCGCGCCGAAGCAGGGCAAGATGGTCATCGGCACCGTCAAGGGCGACATCCACGACATCGGCAAGAATCTCGTCGGCATGATGATGGAAGGTGCTGGCTTCGACGTCATCGATCTCGGCATCAACAATGCGGTCGAGAAATATCTCGATGCGATCGAACAGCACCAGCCGGACATCATCGGCATGTCGGCACTGCTGACCACGACCATGCCTTACATGAAGGTCGTCATCGACACGATGAAGGAAAAGGGCATCCGCGACGATTATGTCGTGCTGGTCGGCGGCGCGCCGCTGAACGAGGAGTTTGGCAAGGCCGTCGGCGCCGATGCCTATTGCCGCGATGCGGCGGTGGCGGTCGAGACCGCCAAGGACTACATGAAGCGCAAGCACAATGTGCGCGCTTCGGCCTGATTGGCCAATTCGGCATGGACAATAGGAAGCCGCGCCTTGCAGCGCGGCTTTTTTGTTCCCAGATGGTGGAGAAGGCCGCGCGCGGATCAGGGCTTGGTGACGGTGTCCTCGACCGCCTTGGCAGTCGATTTGACATCCCTGCCGACACCACGGACGGTGTTCGCGCAAGCCGCAAGGGCCAAGGCGCAGGCCAGTATGGCAATCGGCGTGATGCGTAGCAGTTTCATAGACGGTGTCTCCCTCAATAGATAAATTAGCGCCACAACAACGAAGGCCGCTCGACTGGTTCCATGGCCAAGACGCAAAAAACGAAACCGAATCAAGACGACAGGCTGCTCGTCATCGCCTGCGGGATGATTGCGCGTGAAGTTCTGGCCGTCAAGGAACAGCTCGGACTGGATCACCTCGACCTGACCTGCCTGCCGGCGGAATTCCACTTCTACCCGGACCGCATCGCTCCGGCCATGGACAAGGCAATCGAAAAGGCCAAGGCCGAAGGCTACAGCAACATCTTCGTCGGCTATGCCGATTGCGGCACCGGCGGCCTGCTCGACAGGGTCTGCGAGAAGCATGGCGTCGAGCGCATGGCCGGCCCGCATTGCTTCGCATTCTACCAGGGCATGGAGGCCTACGCGAAGGTCGCAGACGACGACATGATGTCGTTCTACATGACCGATTTCCTCTGCCGGCAGTTCGACGCCTTCTTCATGAAGCCGCTCGGCCTCGACAAGCATCCGGAGTTGATCAAGGACTATTTCGGCAACTACGAAAAGCTGATCTATCTGGCCCAGACCAACGATCCGGAACTCGACAAGGTCGCCGAAAAGGCCGCCAGAATGCTCGGTCTCGTCTACGAACGCCGCGCCACCGGCTATGGCGACCTGACGGCCGGAATGGCGCACGCCGCAGCGGTCACCGGCTAGGCTGCCCCTCTTCCGCGCGTAACGCTGCAAGTATATCGGCAAAGCTCGTCTTGCAGACGAAAGCCAGCCTGTCCCTCGCCCGCGACGCGTCGTAGACCCGGTCGATGGAGGAAAACATCGTCCAGCCTTTTCGCGCGTAGAGGGCCGGAAAATCCGGAAAGTAGCGCGCGACGACCGACGGGGCATCGGCAATCAGCGCCGAGCAATCATCGGGCCGGAACGGCGTCGGCGCGCAGACGATGAAAATGTCGAAACCCAGCTCTGGTGCCTTTTCCAGGGCAAGGATGTGGGCATCGGCCGCGTCCTCCACCGTCAATCGGCGAAACAACAGCTCATTGGCCTTGGTGTTGGCGTCCGACTGTTCGATCGCATGCGCCATGTCGTCGGCTTCGGGAAAGAAGCGGGCCGTGCGGAGCACCACCACCGGCAGCCCGTGCTGGATGTGATAGAGGCGGCAGAGATGCTCGGCCGAAAGCTTGGTGACGCCATAGATGTTGCGTGGCTCGGGCGACATCGCTTCCGTCAGCCAGGTCGCCTTGCGCGCACCACCGCTGAACCCGTCGCGTATTGCCTGCGAAATCATCAGCGAGGTCGTCGAGGTGAAGACGAAGCGCTGCACGCTGGCCGCCACCGCCGCGTCGAGCAGGTTGAGCGTGCCTTGCACATTGGTGGCGACGAAATCGCTGTTGGCGCGGCTCTCTATGTTGGGCTTGTGCAACGCGCCGCTGTGGATGATCGCCTCGATCCGGTTGTCCCGAACTGTCCGCATGACAAGGTCGCGATCAGCGATTGAGCCGACGATGAGGGTCTCCGCCGATGGTACAGGATCGAGGCCGGTGACATCGTGCCCGAGCGCGCGCAGACGCGGCGCCAAAGCGCTGCCCAACCAACCCGACGACCCCGTGAGCAAGATTCGCATTCGTCACACCATGATTTTTGACCGTGACGCTGTTAAGCACGGATGACAGGCGCCAGCGACCCGATAAGTTATGCACCAGCCGGCGCTGCGCCAGACTTCAACCGGGAGGCCTCCTATGACACTTCGCCCGCTGTTCGTCCTTGTCGGCCTGCTCTGCTGCACTCTTCCCGCTCATGCCGACGGCGAGATACAGAAACTCATCACCCCAGCCGACAAGACGCGGCTCGACAAATATGGCGAGACCCGCAAGGCAGCCCTTGCCGAGGCGAAGGCAGGCAACCCGGTCGAGGTCAAGCAACTCGATGCCCTGCTGGCAAAGCCGCTGGTGGCCTTTTCCGACAAGGACCTGACCGGCAGCTGGCAGTGCCGCACGATCAAGGCCGGCGGACCTTTGCCGCTCGTCATCTATGGCTGGTTCAAGTGCAAGGTGACCGACGACGGTTCCGGCTGGCGGCTGGAAAAGATCAGTGGCTCGCAGCGCACCAAGGGCCGTTTCTTCGACGATGGCGAGAAACGCGCGATCTATCTCGGCTCCTTTTATGTCAACGATGATCCGGCAAAGCCCTATGGCAGCGGCCCGCAAACCGATCAGGTCGGCTACGCCTTCCGCAACAGCGCCAAGGAATGGCGCATCGAATTCCCGGCGCCCTACTATGAATCGAAGCTCGATATCATCGAATTCAAGCGCTGACCGTGTATCGAACGGCTGATCACCAAGGATTAACCCGGACACCCTAGCATCCGTCCATTGTCGAGAACGGGTTGCTTGGAGGGGGCAGGATCCATGGCAGCAGCAAGATCCAGTACACGTCCGATCGTGGTCGTCACCGGGGGCGGCCAGCATGTCTGGGCTATGATTAATGCAATTGCCGATCGCGTTGGTCCTGTCAGCGTCGTCCTCGAAACGCCTGAATCCAAAAAGCAATTGCTTCGCGGCCGGGCTCGCCGCCAGGGCTGGATCTCCGCCGTCGGCCAACTTGGCACGATGGTGCTGAGCAGGTTGGGCAAGCGATTCCTGGCCGGCCATAGCGCGCGATTGATTGCCGAGGAGAAGCTGGAGGTTGAGCCGCGACCAGGCCAGGAGATCATCCAAGTAGCCTCGGCCAATGGGCTTGAGTGCCTGCAGGTGATCCAGAAGATCCGGCCAGGCGTTGTGCTGCTCAACGGTTGCCGACTAATCTCGGCTGAGATGCTGAGCAAAATGCCCTGCCCGGTGCTCAATTACCATGCGGGCATCACGCCGAAATATCGCGGCATGAATGGCGGCTATTGGGCTCTGGTATCAGGCGATGCGCAGAATTTCGGCACGACTGTCCACCTCGTCGACGCTGGCGTCGACACTGGTGGCGTGCTGAAGCAGGCGCGCGGCAGATCCAAGAAAGGCGACACCATCTCAAGTCACGCGCTACGCCAGACGGCGTTCTCGCGCGACATCTGCGTCGAGGCGGTCAGCGATGCTCTGGCTGGAAAACTCACGACGATCGATCCCGGCCTGCCTTCGAAACTGTGGTATCACCCGACGATCTGGTTCTACGTCTGGACGGGCCTCAGAACCGGCATCTGGTAGCGAGTTCCTCGCCCGTATCCGCATGCCGCACGCTGGCTCTTCCGGCGCGTCGAACCTGCCGCCGGCACACGCCGCAAACGAATAAACCCACCTTTCATTTTACGACATCCAAATGCGTCGTTTTTGAATGCACGCGCGTCGTCCCATAACAAGCGGCCCCACTGCGCTTGCGGCAATGCTCGCAGATCGAGGAGTGAGAATTCATGGCCGATCTGATCGTCGTCTACTGGCGCGACATCCCAGCCCAAATCATCGTCAAGAAGGGCCGGCAGAACGCCAAACGCGAACTGCCGCTGCGCTTCACCGAAGCGATCGACATGTGCGCCATGCGCACCGGCGCCGGCGGCACCGATGACTATCTGGCCGAATGGCGCAAGGCCGATCCCATTCCGGTCGGCGACGACCTCGAAGCCGAGGTCGAGAAGGCGTTCAACGACATCGATACCAAATACGACCGTGAGCGGCTGGTCGCTCTGGTCAAGGCGGGCGGCAAAGAAAATGTCTGAAACCATTCCTGCCAAAGATGGCCAAAGGGTTGTCCAGCCGGTTACCCAGGCCACTCTGGTCAAGAAGGCAGCGCCGAAATCCGACTACAAGCCGGCCGACGTGTCGCCGCAGCGGCGCGTGCAGCGTTCCTTCGCGGTCAGATTATGGTCTGTGCGGCACTCGCGATTACTCGAATGGTTCTACGCCAAATTCGCCGACATGTTCCTGCTCCTCCATCCCCTCTGGAAGGGCATAGGCTACGGCCGCATCGAAGGGCCGATCAAATTCGTCGAGAAGCGCGTCAAAGGCTTCATGTTCGACTGCCGCATGTGCGGCCAGTGCATCTTGTCCTCGACCGGCATGTCGTGCCCGATGAACTGCCCCAAGCAATTGCGCAACGGCCCTTGCGGCGGCGTCCGCGCCAACGGCAATTGCGAGGTCGAGCCCGATATGCCCTGCGTCTGGGTCAAGGCCTGGGAAGGCTCGCAAAACATGGTGCACGGCGACAGGATCCTGACCGTGCAGAAGCCGGTCGACCAGTCGCTGCGCGAAACCTCGGCCTGGCTGCGGGTGACCGCGCAGGCGGCCACCGCGCGCGAAGCGGCCGCTGCTGCCAAGAATGAGACGGCCAACACCGGGGCGTCGGCATGATCGGCCGCCAGCGCGACGAGAACCCGGCTGGCATCCACCTGCCGCTCGAACCCCTGCCCGGCCACACCTCGCGCGGCCGGCTGGAACGCGTCCTGCGGCGCGGCGAGTTCGCGGTGACCACGGAACTCAACCCGCCCGACAGTGCCGATCCGGAAGACGTCTATAACAGGGCAAAAATCTTCGATGGCTGGGTCGACGCCATCAACGCCGTCGACGCATCGGGCGCCAATTGCCACATGTCGTCGGTCGGCATCTGTGCGCTTTTGACCCGCATGGGCTATGCGCCGATCATGCAGATCGCTTGCCGCGACAAGAACCGCATCGCCATCCAGGGTGACGTGCTGGGTGGTGCCGCCATGGGCGTCGCCAACATGCTGTGCCTCACCGGCGACGGCGTGCAGGCCGGCGACCAGCCCGGCGCCAAGCCGGTGTTCGACCTTGACTGCATGTCACTGTTGGAAACCTGCCGCATCATGCGCGACAATGGCAAGTTCCTGTCCGGCCGCAAACTGACCACGCCGCCGCAGCTTTTCCTGGGTGCTGCGATCAATCCGTTCGCGCCGCCGATCGATTTCCGCCCGCATCGCCTGGGCAAGAAGATCGCCGCCGGCGCGCAATTCGTGCAGAGCCAGTATTGCTTCGACGTGCCGATGTTCCGCACTTACATGCAGAAGGTGCGCGACCTCGGCTACACCGAAAAATGCTTCATCCTGGTTGGCGTCGGCCCGCTCGCCTCGGCGAAGACAGCCAAGTGGATCCGCTCGAACGTGCCGGGCATCCATATTCCCGATTCTGTCATCAAACGGCTGGAAGGCGCCCAGGACCAGAAGAAGGAAGGCAAGCAGCTCTGCATCGACATCATCAACGAGGTGAAGGAAATATCAGGCGTTTCCGGCGTCCATGTGATGGCCTACCGGCAAGAGGAATATGTCGCCGAGATCGTCGATGAATCGGGCGTGCTGAAGGGCCGCCAGCCGTGGAAGCGTGAGATTCGCCGCGACGACCAGATGGTCGCCGATCGGCTCGAGCACATACTGCACGACGACATTACGGAAACGCAGGTGGACATGGTGAAGACCGCGCACTGATGTATGTCGCCCAAAAGTGGGAACCGGTTTTGGGACAACGACATACTTTAACTCGAGGCGAAGCGCGGACGGCCACCCATTCGCTTGAACGAAACCAGACACCGATATAAAGAAATCTTTATATCACGGCGGAGAGAATTCATGACCCGTACCATCGTCGCTTCGGCGACACGAGAAATCATCATCGGCTTCGACCAGCCGTTCTGCGTGATTGGTGAACGCATCAATCCGACCGGTCGCAAGAAGCTGGCCGCCGAGATGATCGCGGGCAATTTCGAGACCGTCATCAGGGACGCGCTCGAGCAGGCAGCGTGCGGCGCCACCATGCTCGACGTCAATGCCGGCGTCACCTCGGTTAACCCGAACGAGACCGAACCCGGCCTCTTGGTGCAGACGCTGGAGATCGTGCAAGGGCTTGTCGACCTGCCGCTGTCGATCGACAGCTCCGTCACCGCCGCGATCGAAGCCGCACTGAAGGTTGCCAAGGGCCGCCCGCTGGTCAACTCCGTCACCGGCGAGGAAGAAAAGCTCGAAGCCATCCTGCCGCTGGTCAAGAAGTACAACGTGCCCGTCGTTGCAATCTCCAACGACGAGACTGGCATTTCGATGGACCCGGACGTGCGCTTCGCCGTCGCCAAGAAGATCGTGCAGCGCTGCGCCGATTTCGGCATCCCCGCGCATGACGTCGTCGTCGACCCGCTGGTGATGCCGATCGGCGCGCTGGGCGATGCCGGCCGCCAGGTCTTCGCGCTGCTGCGTCGGCTCCGCGAAGAGCTCAAGGTCAACACCACCTGCGGCCTGTCCAACATCTCGTTCGGCCTGCCGCATCGCCACGGCATCAACGCCGCCTTCATCCCGATGGTGATCGGCGCCGGCATGACCTCGGCCATCATGAACCCGGTGCGTCCGCAGGAAATGGAAGCCGTGCGCGGCGCCAATGTGCTGAACGGCACCGACGAGAACTGCACCAACTGGATCCGCACCTACAAGGATTACAAGCCGGCCGAAGGCGGCCAGGCGATCGCCGCCCCGACCCAGGTCAATGCGCCGGGTGATGGTGCTAGCAATGGAGGTCGCCGCCGTGGCGGCCGTGAAGCCCGGATGGGCCGAGGATAAGCGCGCAATCGTGAATTCACCTGCAAACATCACCGACCCGCTCGTGCTGTTCATGCCGTCGGGCAAGCGCGGGCGGTTTCCTGTCGGCACCCCGGTGCTAGACGCCGCGCGCCAGCTTGGCGTCTATGTCGAAAGCGTCTGCGGCGGACGCGCCACCTGCGGACGCTGCCAGATCGAAGTGCAGGAAGGCAATTTCGCCAAGCACAAGATCGTTTCCTCCAACGACCACATCACGCCCAAGGGCGCCAAGGAAGAGCGCTATGAGCGCGTTCGCGGCCTGCCCGAACGGCGCCGCCTCTCCTGCTCGGCGCAAATCCTCGGCGACCTCGTCATCGACGTGCCGCAGGACACGGTCATCAACGCGCAGACCATCCGCAAGGATGCCGACACCAGGGTCATCGCCCGCGATTCGGCGATCCGCATGTGCTATGTCGAGATCGAAGAACCCGACATGCACAAGCCGCTTGGCGATCTCGACCGCCTGAAGATCGCGCTGATGCACGACTGGGGCCTGAAAAGCCTCGATTTCGATTTTTATCTGCTGCCGCAGGTGCAAGGCATCCTGCGCAAGGGCAACTGGACCGCGACTGCCGCCATCTACAAGGATGCCGACTCAGAGACCGCGCGCGTCGTAGCGCTTTGGCCCGGCCTCAAGAACGAAGCCTATGGGCTGGCCTGCGATATCGGCTCGACAACCATCGCCATGCATCTGGTGTCGCTGCTGTCGGGCCGCGTCGCGGCCTCGTCGGGCACGTCGAACCCGCAGATCCGCTTCGGCGAGGATCTGATGAGCCGCGTCTCCTATGTGATGATGAATCCCGACGGCCGCGAAGGCATGACGGTCGCCGTGCGTGAGGCGATCTCGGGTCTCGTCGACAAGGTCTGCGCCGAAGGCAATGTCCAGCGCAACGATATCCTGGACAGCGTCTTCGTCGGCAATCCGATCATGCACCATCTGTTCCTCGGCATCGATCCGACCGAACTTGGTGGCGCCCCCTTCGCGCTCGCCGTTTCGGGCGCGGTGCACATCAAGGCATCCGATATCGGCCTCAAGCTCAACCAGGGCGCCAGACTCTACATGCTGCCTTGCATCGCCGGCCATGTCGGCGCGGACGCGGCGGCGGTGACGCTATCGGAAGGCCCGCATCGCCAGGACGAGATGATGCTGATCGTCGATGTCGGCACCAATGCCGAGATCGTGCTCGGCAACCGCACGCGGGTCGTGGCTGCTTCTTCTCCCACCGGCCCTGCCTTCGAGGGTGCCGAAATCTCCGGCGGCCAGCGCGCCGCCCCCGGCGCCATCGAGCGCGTGCGCATCGATCCCGACACGCTGGAACCGAAATATCGCGTCATCGGCTCGGAACTGTGGTCCGACGAGCCGGGTTTCCTCGACAGCGTTCAGGCGACCGGCGTCACCGGCATATGCGGCTCCGGCATCATCGAAGTGGTGGCCGAGATGTATCTCGCCGGCATCATCTCGGAAGACGGCGTCATCGACGGCGGACTTTCGGCCCGCTCGCCGCGCGTCACCGCCAACGGCCGCACCTTCTCCTATGTGCTGAAGGAAGGCTCCGCCGCATTGACGGAAGATGGGCCGAAGATCACCATCACCCAGACCGACGTGCGCGCCATCCAGCTTGCCAAGGCAGCGCTTTATGCCGGCACCAAGCTGTTGATGGAAAAGCAGAACACCGAACATGTCGACCGCATCCACTTCGCCGGCGCCTTCGGCTCCTTCATCGATCCGAAATACGCCATGGTGCTCGGCCTGATCCCGGATTGCGACCTCGACAAGGTCTCGGCCGTCGGCAACGCCGCCGGTGCCGGTGCCCGCATGGCGCTGCTCAATCGCGGCTATCGCCGCGAGATCGAGGACACGGTCAGCAAGATCGAGAAGATCGAGACGGCGCTGGAACCGAAATTCCAGGAGCATTTCGTCTACGCCATGGCGCTGCCCAACAAGGTCGATCCGTTCCCGAAACTGTCGGCGGCGGTGAAACTGCCGCCGCGCAAGACGGTCAGCGAGGACGGCGTTGCCGGCGACGCCGCTCCGCGACGGCGTTCGCGCGAAGGCCACGCCGCCAGGCGTGGACGGGAATAAGCGGCCGCGCCCAGGCCACCGCCTTTCCAAACTCATTTGCATGCAAATGTTTCCGAATCGCTTGATCCGGAAACCAAAACGCTGTTTTCGTGAAATTCGCCAGATACATGGCAGGCGCATTCAACCGGCATCGAATGGCAGGCTGGAGATATCTTTCAGCCGTCGCAACGCTCCAGAGGAGACAACGATGTCAATGCTCGAAAGCCTCGGCCGCTATGGCACGGCCATCAAGAATGCTCACGACCGCAGCAAGGCGCGGCGCTTGTTGAACAGCCTGCCGCCTGAGATTCAGAAGGACATCGGCTGGCCGGTGTCGCCGCGATCCAGCGAAAAGGCAGCACTCATCAACACCATCTGGAGCGCCGCGCGCTGATGACCTTCGCCGACAAATGCAAATTGCTCGGCATGCGCCGGGGATCTCGCATGTCCCCGGCGACCACCAGCAACCGGCTGCGTGCCGCACTTTTGCCGCGCCGCTGAGCATCGCGGCGCGGATCACACCAGCGTGTAGACGCGGGCGTGAATCTTGACATTTTCAGCCACGGCACGATCTTTCGATTTAGGGGGTTCTCTTAGTCGGCTTTGGCCGAAGTTCGCGTATCCGCATGCCAAGTTTGAAAAGCCATGTCGTGTCTTTTGTCCTGCGGCACAGCCGCAAGCAGGCATTTGCCAGTCCGGAAAATCTGCAGCGCTGGATCGCGGCCGCCCGCAAAACCGAGAACCACCGCCCGCCCGCCTCGCTGCACCAGCGTCTCGACATCGAGATGCATACGGTCGATGGCTTCCCCGTCTACGAAATCGCACCCAGGACCGGCGAGCAGAAGCGGATTCTCTACTTGCACGGTGGTGCCTATGTCTTTGAAATCACCCCCTATCATTGGCACCTAATCGCCGAGATGGCGGATCGGCTGGGCTACGGGATCACGGTGCCGATCTATCCAATCGCTCCCGAACACGATTTCCATGCCATGTTCGGAATGGTTGGCGATGTCTACCGGCAGATGCTCACCGAGACGGAAGCCGAAGACATCGTCTTCATGGGCGATTCCGCCGGCGGCAATATGGCTGTGGTGCTGACCATGATGGCCGCCGAAGAAGGACTGCCCCTGCCGTCGCGGCATGTGCTCATTTCGCCGGGTCTCGACGTGTCGCTTACCAATCCCGCAGTGTTCGAGGCGGAACGCAACGACCCTTGGCTGGGCATAGCTGGCGGACGAGAGGCAATTCGCCTGTACAGTGCCGGCATCGATCCCAGCGATTGGCACATCAGCCCGGTCTATGGAGATTTGTCCGTGCTGCCAAGAACGCTGCTTTTGACCGGCTCGCGCGATCTTTTGACTCCCGACAATCTGATCTTCGCCGAAAAAGCCCGCGCAGCCGGCGTTGAAATCGATCTTGTCTATGAGGAAGGCATGTTCCACGTCTGGCCGCTGATCGACATGCCGGAAGCGCGGCGCGCCCGCGAGCGCATCGTCGAATTTCTCGGGGAGAGCCGGATCGTACAAGATACGAGATTAAGGCCTGAAGAGCGCCCAGCCGAAGCGGCGGAGTAGCTTATATAATCGTCCTTACCAGCCGGTCAGAACTTGCCGGTTTCCCGGAAGACTTCGAAAGTCGCGCGGATATGGTCGGCAACGGCCTTGACCGGGGCACTGGCATCCGGCGCCACCACCATTGCCAGATTGTAGGTCCCGATGTCGGGCATGCCGTCCTTCGGGCAGAGTTCGACCATGTCATTGCCGAGGAACGACTTCGGCAATGGCGCCACGGCGAGATCGGACATGATCGCGGCGCGCTGGCCGGCCGTGTGCGCGCTCATATAGGCGATGCGGTAGTTGCGGCCCTCGCGGCCAAGCGCGTCGAGCGCCCCGGCACGCCAGGCGCAGCCCTCTTCCCAAAGCGACACCGGCAAGGGCTCGCGCAAATGCGCGCAGCCGCCCTTGGCACCGGCCCAGACGATCGGCTCGGTCAGCAGCACCTCGGCGCCGAGCGCGCTGGTCTTGTAGGAATTGGTCAACAGCGTGATGTCGAGCGCCCGGTCGTCCATGCGCCGGCGCAGATTGCTGCTCTGGTCTATGGTGACGTCGACGGCGATCGACGGATGCGACTGCGCGAAACGCTTCAGCACATGCGGCAGCACGCGCTCACCGTAATCGTCCGGCGAGCCAAGTCGCACCACACCGACAATCTCGGGAATGATGAACTTCGACACCACCTCGCGATTGATGGACAGCAGCCGGCGGGCATAGCCGAGCAGCATCTCGCCGTCCGTCGTCAGCGACACCGAGCGAGCGTCGCGCGCGAACACGGAGCGGCCGAGAATGTCCTCGAGCTTCTTGATCTGCATTGAAACGGCCGACGGCGTGCGGAACACGGCATTGGCGGCGGTGGTGAAGCTGCCGGTCTCGGCAATCGCCACGAACGTGCGCAAAACATCGAGATCGAGCAGTGGCAGCGGATGATTGAGCGGGGCGTTCATGGCAACCGACCTTCAATTTTTCTGATACAAAACATCATTCCATTTCGTTTGATTGAACATC
Organism: Mesorhizobium sp. M1066; assembly: GCF_040318635.1. Classification (NCBI taxonomy): domain Bacteria; kingdom Pseudomonadati; phylum Pseudomonadota; class Alphaproteobacteria; order Hyphomicrobiales; family Phyllobacteriaceae; genus Mesorhizobium; species Mesorhizobium sp. M1066. Next base: position 45,952 of record NZ_JAMYMR010000023.1, on the reverse strand, counting down.
AGAATGGGAGGATAGTCAACTCCATCGAAGCAGTAGCTGCCACAAGCAGCCATGAAACGACCTCGACACAGACCTGCATTCGACACGAAATGAAGTTGAAACAAACCCGCAGTAGCCAACTCGCTGTCTGGCACTAGCCAACCCAAAGGAGAAAGAGATGTCTATCCTGTCGTCCCTTGGTCGCATCGCGACCGAATTCAGCGCGGCACGCGCCCGCTATCAGACCGAGCGCGCTATCCGCTCCCTGCCGATCGAACTGCAGAAGGATATCGGCTGGCCTGAAGCTTCCGACACCAAGACCGGTACTCGCAATGGCATCGGATCCTGGGCTGGAGCAAAGTAGATCGTGTGTACCATGTGCTGAAGGCCTGCCGTGCAGCCCGCCCGGCAGGCCTTCTCTGTTTTACTTGTATTCAACTGAGCTTTGGAGCCATGTCGCCGGCGCATGACGCATATGAGAAAGCCGCATAGCGGCTCCTGTTTCCAATTAATGCCTTGTAAATAATCGTAAATTTTGGGCACCTTGCTCAAATCTGTCGCTATCGATGTCGCATTTCATATCAAGCGCTTCGCTTTTGCGATTTAGTTTCTGCTTACACAAGCCTATATCGGCGCCAGCAAACGAGCTGCCCCACTCCATCAAGCGAAGGCGACCCGTCTAAGCAACAAATGGAGATGATTATGAAGCTTTTTGCACGCCTCTTTGCCCGCCGCGAAATGAACCTGACCACCGCTCTCGAGCGTCAGCGTCTTGCCAACACCATGCCCGGCCAGACCGGCGCCATGAATGCGGCGCGCCTCGGCTTCATCGCCTGAAGATTTCTAGAGGCAGCGCATCCCCGCCGCTGCTTTAAAACTGCAACGCCGCCTGGCTCCAGCCAGAGCGGCGTTTTGTTCTGCGCGCAGGCCGTACGTTGCCCGTCCCTTGAACAGTTCGTGCCACTTCCAGGGCTCGCTGCACGCCGATTGCCCATTTGCGACCCATGTCGCAAATTTAATCTTGTCGTAGCGGCGTAGCCGATTGACAGACATGGTTTTTCCTGATGTCGCTATGCTATTCGCGACATCCTGTTCGCGCCATGGCTGTGTGAGGTTCCCTTGAACGCGGTAAAGCATCCGATCAAGCGATCGTTTGTATTCTTCCTTATTCCCGATTTCACCATGATCGCTTTTGCGACCGCGCTCGACCCGCTGCGCTCGGCCAATCGCATGCTCGGCTACGAGGCCTATCGCTGGCGCCTCGCCAGCATCGACGGCAAGCCGGTGCGCGCCTCGAACGGGGTCGAATGCGCGGTCAACACGTCGCTCGAGGATGAACGCAAGAAGATGGCAGGTCCCGACCGGCCGAACATGGCCATCGTCTGCAGCGGCATCAATGTCGAGCGCTACCAGAACAAGTCCGCCTTCGCCTGGCTGCGCGAGGAATACAATCGCGGCGTCGCCGTCGGCGGCCTGTGCACCGGCGCGCATATCCTTGCCGCCGCCGGCCTGTTGTCCAACAAGCGCTGCGCCATCCACTGGGAGAACCTGCCGGGCTTTTCCGAAGCGTTCCCGAAGGCCAATGTCTTTGCCGACCTCTTCGAGATCGACCAGAATATCTACACCTGCGCCGGCGGCACTGCCGCGCTCGACATGATGCTGAAGCTGATCGGCGACGACTTTGACGAGAACCTCGTCAACCGCGTCTGCGAGCAAGTGCTGACCGACCGCGTACGCAGCCCCACCGACCGCCAGCGCCTGCCACTACGCGCCCGCCTCGGCGTCCAGAACTCGAAAGTGCTGACCATCATCGAACTGATGGAGGGCAATCTGTCGGAGCCGCTGTCACTGATCGAGATCGCCGACCATGTCGATCTGTCGCGCCGCCAGATCGAGCGGCTGTTCCGCACCGAGATGGGCCGCTCCCCTGCCCGCTACTATCTGGAAATCCGGCTCGACCGCGCCAGGCATCTGCTAATCCAGTCGTCGATGCCGGTAGTCGAGGTGGCGGTCGCCTGCGGCTTCGTCTCGGCATCGCATTTCTCCAAATGCTACCGAGAACTCTACGCCCGCTCGCCGCAGCAGGAGCGCGTAGACCGCAAGCAGCTGCTGGCGGCCTGATCCGATACGCCCACGGACAAACAGGCTAGTGTCATGATATCGTCAGGCAGCGGCGCGCCCCGCTGCCTGAAACCAACCTCAGTAATCGTCGCAGGTGCATTCCGCCGAGGAGATACGGTCGTTCCAGTCACTGCCGCCCAAATTGCGGATCCTGCGCGTGATCTCGATCGAGCGGCCGCCCATCCGAGAATCCTCATAGGCCACGAGCGTGCAGCCGCGGCGAACGATCACCGACGACACACGGTCATTCCAGAACTGGCCGCCACGAAAATTTACGGAATCCTCGGCACCCATGCCGATGGACCGCCCGCGAAAATTCCCGTTCTCGAACATGATGCAGGCAGCCTGGTTGTATTGGGCGCTGGCGACGTCGGCATACAGCAAGGACGCGACTGCGGTCAGGATGGCAAGACGTCTCATCGGTGTTTCCTCGGTTTGGCAGCGCTCCTGGCTGGATCACGCGGCCTGCCCAGTTTGCCACTGCTTCGGTAGCGGAGGCAAGCCTGGAGCTTAAGCCCGAGCAGATAGGCAATGGGAGCCGGTTCGGTCAAAGATCACGCTCAATGGGAAGAGCTTTAGCGGCTGTCGAACATCCAGCTGCGGTTTCGCCACATTTTCTCGCCGACCAGACAGTCGGTGGTGGACCTCTCCTGTGCCAATATCACCGGCGGATGGGCGGCTTCTTCCGCCGCCCATTGCGGCGAGGCCGGACCGGCGAGTTCCAACACCAGCTTGCGGCGAATGGCTTCGGGAAACTGCGTCCAGTCATTGACCGGGATCATGAAGGCTCCGGGACCACCAATAACGCAGTCGCTGTAGTAGCGATCGAGATTGCTGACGTCGTAGGCGCCGGTGAAGCCGCCTCGCGTCATCAGCGGCAGACCGTTGATGACGATGCCTTGCTTGATCAGCTCGTCGCGGGTCAGGTTGACCGGCGCGCCCTGATTGTTGGGGCCGTCGCCCGAAATGTCGATGACCCGCTTCGTGCCTCGGTAGCCGCTTTCGGCGAACAGGTCGTTGCCGAACTCCAGCGCTCCGGAGATCGAGGTGCGCCGCGCGCTGTTGGGCGGCTGCGCCGACAACTGCGCAACCACGCGCTCGGCGTCGGTGCGGCTGGCGATCACCGTCCACGGCACGATGACGCGCTGCCAGGTGGTACCGGCCCATTCGACATAGGTGACGGCGATCTTGCCATGGGCGCCATCGGCAATGGCCTGCAGCACATTGTCGTGCGTCAATGCGGCTGCGTAGCCATGACGCTGGATCTCGAGCTCTTCCGGCGACATCGACAGCGAGACATCGACGGCCAGCACCAGCTCGACATCGACGGGCTCGTCAGCAAGGGACGCCGGCGCCAACCAAAACGTCAGCGCGAACGCGGCACAGCCCGAAAGCAAATGTCTAGCACAGGCAAAAGCAGACATTCCGCAAGGGTAAGCGAAAGCAGCCCGTTTAAAAAGGGAAAAGCCCGACCAAGGCCGGGCTTTGCGTTCTCAAATTCTGCTGCTTCAACTGCGCGGCTTCAAATTCTCCGGATCATAAAGCGGCTTGTAGCCGACGGCGGCGACTTCGACCGGATATGTCTCGCCGAAATACTCGATGGTGAGCTTGCGGCCTTCCTGGGCGTACGCCCATGGCAGATAGGCGAGGCCGATGTTCTTGCCGATGGTCGGACCATAGGCCATCGACGTGGTGAACGACCGGCGGCCGAGGTCGTCGACCAGCGTCTCGCCGGTCTTCGGGTCCATCACCGGCATCGTGCCGACAGGATAGCGGGCAACGCCTTTGGAATCGACATTACTGGTCATCACCAGCGTGCACAGCATGGCCGGTTGGTGCTCGCGGGCGCGGTATTCGACATGCTTGGCCTTGCCGCAAAAGTCGTTCTCCTTGACCTTCGGACGCGCAAGATCGGCTTCGAGCAGGTTGTACTCGGTCAAAAGGTCGGCGTTCTGCAGGCGCAGGCTCTTTTCCATACGGCGGGTGTTGGCATAGGTCTCAACGCCGAAGGGCATCACGCCGGTCGAGCGCAGCGCGTCCCAGACAGCCAGGCCGTCCTCGTAGCGCATATGCAGTTCCCAGCCCTGCTCGCCGACATAGGAGATGCGGAAAGCGGTGACATCCTTGCCGCCGATCCGGACCGGCTTGATCGCCGCGAATGGGAAGTTCTCAACAGAGAGCCCGTCCGGATTTTCGACCACCTTCTGCAAGGTCGCCCGGGCGTTCGGCCCCCAGATGCCGATAGTGACATACTTCTCGGTCACGTCGGTGATGGTGACGTCGAAATCTTTGTCCTGTGCCGTGCGGCGCATGTACTGGAAGTCGCGCGGACCGGCGTCGGCGCCATCGATCAAACGGCAGCGATCGGCCATGCGGATGACGGTAAAGTCGGCGCGCACCATGCCTTCCTCGTCGAGGAAGTGGGTGTAGATGCCCTTGCCGATGTTGTTGTCGCCGCCGATCTTGGCCGCGCACAGCCATTCCAGCAGCGCGACATGGTCCGGACCTTCGATGTCATACATGGCGAAATGCGACAGGTTGACGATGCCGCAATCCTCGCTCATGGCGAGGTGTTCGGCATTGGAGACGCGCCAGAAATGGCGGTTGTCCCACTCGTTCTCACGCACCGGCACCCGGTTGCCGTATTTCTCCAGCAGATGCTCATTGGCGGCGTAGCCGTGGGCGCGCTCCCAGCCGCCGAGCTCCATGAAATAGCCGCCGAGTTCCTTCTCGCGTTCCCAGAACGGCGAGCGCCTGAGGTTGCGGCCTTTGGAGAACGGCTCGCGCGGATGCACCGCCGGATTGTAGACCTTCATCGCCGTCTCGGTGCAGCGATCCCAGATGAATTGCTCCTTGGTCTGGTGCGGATAGAACCGTGCATAGTCGATGGCATGGTGATCGATCGCGGTGCGACCGTCGGTCATCCAGTCGGCGATCAGCTTGCCCATGCCGGGACCATCCTTGACCCAGATGGCAACGGCATACCACAGGCCCCGCACCTTCTGGCTCTCGCCCATGGACGGGCCGCCATCCGCGGTCACCTGCAAGAGACCGTTGAAGGAATGGCTCTCATTGTAGCCGAGTTCGCCGAGGATCGGCGTCAGTTCCATGGCGCGTTCGAGCGGTGCCAGGATCTGCTCCATGTCAAGGTCGCGCTGTGAGGGCGAAAGCCGCGCCTGGTCCTTCTCCAGCAGGTCGCGCGGATGGCAAAGGCGCGGATTGGTCTCTTCGTAGTAACCCCACTCGATCTGCCCGCCCTCGGCGGTCTTGGGGTCGCCGGTGTCGCGCATATAGGCGGAGTTGCCCTGGTCGCGCAGCAGCGGCCAGCCGATCTCCTTGCCGGTGCCGGCGAACTCGTTGTATGGGCCGAAGAAGGTCAGCGGATGGTCGATCGGCATGACCGGCAGGTCCTCGCCGACCATTTCCGCGATCAGCCGGCCCCATATACCGGCGCAGACGACGACATAGTCGGCCTCGATGGTGCCGCGGTCCGTCACCACGCCTGATATGCGGCCGTCCTTGACGACAAGCGACCGGGCCGGCGTGTTGGCAAAGGATTTGAGCTTGCCCGACGCTTCCGCCTGGTCGACCAGCTTGCCGGCGACGGTCTGCGAGCGCGGAATGACCAGACCGGCGTCCGGGTCCCACAGGCCGCCTTGCACTATCGCTTCTTCGATCAGCGGAAACTTTTCCTTGATCTCGGCCGGTTCGATCAGCCGGGCGCGCGTGCCGAACGCCTTGGCCGAGGCAATCTTGCGCTTGATCTCTTCCATGCGGCTATCGTCGCCGACGCGGGCGACCTCAAGACCGCCGATGCGCGCGTAGTGGCCCATCTTCTCGTAGAAATCGATGGAGTAGAGCGTCGTCCAGCACGACAGGAAATCGTGGCTGGTCGTGTAGCAGAAGTCGGAGGCGTGCGCGGTCGAGCCGATATCGGTCGGGATGCCTGATTTGTCGATGCCGACGATGTCGTCCCAGCCGCGTTCGATCAGATGATGGGCGATCGATGCGCCGACAATACCGCCCAGGCCGACGATGACGACCTTCGCCTTTTTCGGAAACTCTGCCATTGCCCGCGACTCCAAAGTGATAAAGCGGGCGGACTATAGGGCGGAGCGGCAGCACGATTGAAGCCTGTTTGCGACATTGGCAAAAAGCCGAGCGACCCGACGGCAGAATGCTTCACACCGGCGCCTGGGGCGGTTCGCTTTTCGGTGGGCTAACTCAGGCGAAGGCCCAGATGTCCTCGGCCTGGAAACCGACCTGATAGCCTGATGTCTTCAGCTTGACCACGACCTGGCCGATCTCGGCGGCCGGCAGCGCGCCAACCTCGACCTTGATCATACCGGGGCGGTAGCGCTTGAGGTCGAGCTGTTCGAAGACGATCCAGTCGGCGCCCTCGCAATCGACGAGGAAGGCGTCGATATGGGTGATGCCGTTGCGGTCGAGCAGCGTCTGCAAGGTCTCGGATGGCACCTCGATGTCCCTGAGATGCGGTGCGAACTTGTTGAAGTTGGTGTCGGCCTCACCCCAGGCATTCTTGCCCGACATCAGATTGGTGTCTGTGACCGACGAGCAGCCGATGAACTCGATCGGCAGCGTGCCGGCCTCGAGCGCGGCGGCATCGAAGGTGTGAACGGTGATTGTCCCCTTGGTCTTCGTCACCGCCACCGGCTCGATGATGAACCGACCCGTGTCGGGGTAGTTGGCGCGCAGTCGTTTCTGATTGTACGGGATCGGCTCGACCAGCATGGCGCGTGCGCCAGATATGCGGTGTAGCCACGGCGTGACGTCATCGAACAGCGCACCGTCGCAGGCTCCGACATTGACCATCTGAAACGGCCGTCCTGCCCCACCAAACCGCGCCTTCAGCGCTGCCTTGGCCAGGAATTTCGTGCCGCGCAGCGACGGCCCGCGATCGAGAACGCCACTGGGAAGACCGAGCGACAGGGCAACGCGCGCCAGGCTGGATAGCGAACTCATGACTTGTCTCCGGGAATGATTTGCGAGGCAGCGCGATTCTGGCTGCGGGCCACGGCTGCCCACCACGCCATGAACGGCGTCGCCAGCAGCAGGAATGGCGGGATCAGATGCGGGAAATAGATGCGTGTGTCGTGGATCGGAAAGACGGTGAACTTCGCCAGCGCGCCGAGCACCAGTGCCGCGAACAGAATGCCGGCGCCGCGATCGAGACGGAAGCCGGCGCGGGAGGTGGCAAACCAGCCGGCAAGTGCCAGCACCGACACGCCGACCCAACTGTTCAGGTTGACGGCGCGCAGCAGCGAGGTGGCGAAAGCTCTGAGATAGGCACCCACCGAGAATGGCGGTTCGAACCCGTCCATATTGTAGTGCTGCTCGATGCTGGAGAACCACAGATGCGGCCACCAGCCGGGATGATGCGCCCAGTGCGAGATGGCGAAATAAGCGACGAAAGACGAGGCAAAGCCGGCCAGAGCACCCCATGACTTCTGCCGGAACACGACCAGCAGGATTGCGAAAATCGCAAGGAAAACAATATTGTCCGGCCGCACCATGAAGGCGAGGAAGAGCAAGGTCGCCGTCGCCACCTCGCGGCCGCGGACATAGGCATAAAGCCCGCCCAGCAACAGCGCCGATGTGAGCAGATCCGGCGTCGAGGCGCGCGCCGCATCGCCGAAATCGGCCATGATCAGCACCGCGCCGACCACAGGCGCCAAGGCCAGGGCCCCCTCGGAGCGCAGCCACATCAGGGCGATCGCGCCGAACAGCAGAACCGAGAACACTGAGACCAGGCGCATCGCCTCGACCGGCGACATCACCGCGCTCATCGTCGACAGGATCTCGGCGTAGAGGAACTTGATCCGGTACATGCCGAGCAGCGAATGGAAGTCGGCGGCATTCTCCGCCATATGGCTGCGGAAGCCGCCGCCATCATCGGTCAGCGCCTTATAATCGCTTGCCGAAACGCCCGATTTGACTGTGTTGTAGGCATAGTCGTGCAGCGCTTGTGCATCGGGATAGGTGCCCTCCTCCGCTATGGCGAGATAGGGCAGCATGTCCCAGTTCGCGTCGGGCATCACCCACGCCGTGAACGCCGTCAACAATATGTAGAGCGCGAAGGCCGCGGCGCCGATGGGTGCCGCCAGCCGCGCATAAGTCCCCTCGCCCCACGCCAGACCGGTGAGCCGGTCGAGTGGGTTTTGTGGAGCGGGCGACTTGGTCAGCATCGTTGTACCCAGCGAACTCGCTTAACGAACCTGGCTTTTGACGAAATCCTTGACGATCGACACGATGCCGCGCGACAGCAGGCTGTCGAAGGCATCGACGAAGCGGTCGACATGCTCGCGCTGGCAGATCAACGGCGGCTCCAGCCGGATGACGTTGCGGTTGTACTCGGTGAAGGCGACCAGCACGTCGTAGTCGCGCAGCAGCAACGCGCCGACGAAGCCCGACAGCGAGCCCTTCAGCTTGTCGTCGAGCACGCTGACGATCGGCCGCAGCACCATCGGCAAGGTCTGCGAGAAGTCGTGGAACTCCAGGCCGACCATAAAACCCTTGCCGCGCACATCCTTGATGATCTTCGGGTACTTTTCCCTGAGCGCTTGCAGCCGCTGCAACAGATAGTCGCCGGTGACGGCGGCGTTGTCGATCAGCCCCTCGTCATAGAGCACGTTGAGCCCCTCGATCGAAGTGACGCAGGCCTCGCCCATGCCGCCGAAGGTTGCCATGGCATGGATCATCGCCGTTTTCGGCGTGCCATAGGCCTTCATGTAAACCTCGCGCCGCGCGATCATGGCTCCCACCGCCGCCTTGCCGGCGCCAAGCGACTTGGCCAGCGCCGTCACATCGGGAATGACGCCGTAATGCTCGAAGGCGTAGAAGCGGCCCGAACGGCCGTAGCCGCACTGCACTTCGTCGGCGACCCACAGCACGCCATACTGGTCGCACAGCGCCCGCAGCTTCTGCCAATATTCAGCAGGCGCCTGGATGATGCCGCCGCCGCCCTGGATGGTTTCCAGCACGATGACGCCCACCTCCGGGTCGGAACGGAACAGGCGCTCGACCGCCTCGATGTCGGCAAACGGGATGCGGACCGTGTTCTCAGCCATCTTGAAGTCGGCGCGGTAGAGTTGGCCGTCGGTGATACCCAGCACGCCCTTGGTCTTGCCGTGGAAGGAATTTTCGGCATAGACGATCTTCGGCCGCTTCGGGCCGGCGGCGCGCTCGGCGAGCTTCACCGCCGCTTCCATCGCTTCCGAACCGGACGAGCCCAAAAATACCATGTCGAGATCGCCGGGCGAGCATTTGGCGATGTTGTGCGCAAGTGCCGCCGCATATTGCGACATGAAGGCGATGGCGATTTCCTGGCGCTTCTCCTCCTGGAATTTCTTGCGTGCTTCCAGGATGCGCGGATGATTGTGGCCAAAGGCCAGCGAACCGAAGCCGCCGAAGAAGTCGAGGATCTTGCGGCCGTTCTGGTCGATGTAGAACATGCCTTCGGCACGCTCGATCTTGATCTTGTGGAAGCCGAGCAGCTTCATGAAGTGCAGCTGGCCGGGGTTGAGATGCGCTTTGAACAGGTCGGTCATGCGGGCGACATCCATCGCCTTGGCCTGTTCGACGCTGATCAAATCGGGCTTGGCGATGGTGGCGGGCGACAGCGCCGGCGCGCTGACCATGGTGCGCAAATTGGTCTGTTCGGGCTTGGCCATGACGGTCATTTCAATCTCCTGTCTGCGCGCACGACCAGGGTCGGGCGCAACGAAAGCTGTTTTGCGAGCCGCTATTCGGCGGGCACATGTTTGGTGGCGACTGCGTGACCGGCTTTCTTGGCGCGGTACTCGCTGTAGGCGGCGATCAGCATGTCCTCGTCGCGATATTGCGGCACCCAGCCGAGCTGGCGCCCGGCCTTGGACACGTCGAGCACGCAGTCCTCGTCGGCGATCAGATACTGTTCCGGGTCCATGATCGGCATGTTCAAGAGGTCGAGCAGGTCGAGCGTGCGCTTGACCGTCCAGCCCGGTGTCGGGATCAGGATCGATTTCGAGCCGGCATGCCTGATCAAATCGCCGAGCAATTTCTTGACCGGCGGCGGATTGAGCGAACCGAGATTATAGGCCTCGTTTGGCACGCCGGCCTTCCAGGCCGCGCGCGCGGCCTCGGCGCAGTCGAACACCGAGATGAACTGATAGGGATTCCTGCCCGAACCGATCATCGGCACGGGAAGGTTCCAGTCGATCAGCTTGAACAGTTTTTCCAGAATGCCGAGCCGGCCGGGACCGATGATCAGGCGCGGGCGAAACAGCGAGATCGACATGCCGCGCTCGCGCCATTGCGCGGCAAGTTCCTCTGTCTTCTGCTTCGACCAGCCATATTCGCCCAGCGGCGCCACCGGGTGCTCCTCGGTCATCGGCGTGACCGTATGGCCGTAGATCATGTCGGTCGTGTAGTGGACGAGTTTTGACGCACCGGCTCCGTCCATGGCCTGCATGATGTGCTCGGTGCCATGGAAATTCACAGGGAAAAAGAAATCGTGCCGCTTGGCGCGCACCTGGATCGGCGACAGCATCTTTGCCGACAGATTGTAGACCATGTCGTCGGCCGTGAGCCCAACCGCCGCGACCGAGGCCGGATCGGTGACATCGCATTGGATAAAGCGGACGCTGCGATAGTGCGGCAGGTCGCTCTTGACGATGTCGGCGACGACAACCTCTTCACCATCGGCGACAAGCTTCGGGGCAAGATGGCGGCCGACGAAACCGTCGCCGCCGAAAATCACATGTCTCATCGAACGATCTCGTTTGCTTGGATCTTGTCGGGCGTGATGGAAGCGGTCTGGTCCTCATGCCCTTGCTTACCCAAATCCCGGCCACTTTGCGCGATCAGCACCGTGCCGACGCAGATGAAGGCGATGCCGGCGATGCGCCAGCCATTGAGGTCCTCGCGGAAGACGAAATAAGCGAAGATGGCGACGGCAACATAGGCGAGGCTGAGGAACGGATAAGCGAAGGAGAGCTCGACCTTGGACAGCACATAGAGATGCGAGGCCATCGAGATGACGAAGGTACACAGGCCAAGGAACACCCAGGGGCTGAAGACGATCTGCAGCAGCTTGACGAGCGGATTGACGCCCTCGAACGAGATCGGTCCGAGCGACATCATGCCTTGCTTCAGCATCAGCTGCGCGGCGGCATTGGTCATGACGGTAAAGAGAATGAAGACGATGTATTTCATGTGTTCCAAGCCACCCCTTCGCGCTTCCTATTACAAACCCGCAAACATTTGGTGAAGTCCCAACAATGTTTTGAGTGAATTGCGTTGTTAATCACCAATTAATCAAGAATTATTCGAATTTTATCTACTCGGCGGCCTCGACGGAGCCTCGTCGCGCATCCAATCTCTTCGCAGTGCGCGCCCAGAAGTCAGACATGAAGGCGTGGTCGCGGAGCGCTTCCAGCCGCTGCCATTCAGGAAAGGACGAAGCGAAGATTTCGGCCCCCATGCGGGCGTCCTTGTACGGATTGACCGCGCCGCCGGCCTCGACCGTGATGCGGTCGAGCTCCCGCAGCAGCGCCAGCGTCGCAGTCCCCCTGTTGGGGAAATCCAGTGTCAGCGTGTAGCCGGGACGCGGAAACGACAGCAACGCCGGCGAGCGGATGGAGCCGAAGCGTTTCAACACGGTGAGGAACGAGCCCTGCCCGGCTTGCCTTGCAGCCGCCAGCAATGCCGGCACGGCCTCCCGCGCCGTCTCTTCCGGCACCACGCTCTGGTGCTGGAACAGCCCTTTTGGCCCATAGAGCCGGTTCCAGTCGCGCACCCCGTCAAGTGGAAAGAAGAAGCCCTGATATCCGGCCTGGCGCGGCACCGTTGCTCGGCTCTTCCTCCACCTGTAGGCAGCGTTGAAGGCGGTCAGGAACGGCCGGTTGAGCACATTGAACGGCGGTTGGACCGGTACCGAGAAATTGCCGCCGGCGCGCGAGGCGGCATGCGAGCCGTGCTCGGCGTGATTGCCTGTAAACAGCAACCCGCGACCGCTGTTGCGGCCGCCGGCCAACTGGTCGATCCAGGCGACCGCATATTCATTGGCCTGATCCGCCGCCCCGGCCAGGTCGAAGAATTCGCAGAGATCGCGAAACGGCGTCGCCTTTTCGACGATGTCGAGGGAATGCACCCGCATCAACCGGATCGAGGCCGACAGAATGAGGCCGGTCAGCCCCATGCCGCCGATCGTCGCCGCAAACAGCCGCGCATTGTCTGTCGCCGAGCAGCGATGGGTCTTTCCATCGGACCTGAGCAGCGTGAAGCTCTCGACATGGCAGCCGAAGGTGCCGCGCCGATGATGGTTCTTGCCATGCACGTCATTGGCGATGGCGCCGCCGAGCGTGACGAATTGCGTGCCTGGCACAATGGCGGGGAAGAAGCCGTAAGGGGCGGCGTGGGCGATGATGTCGGACAAGAGCACGCCGGCCTCGGCCTCGAGAACACCGGTTTCGGCGTTGAAGGCGTGGATCCGGTTCAGCGATCGCATATCGACGACCGCTCCGGCCTCGTTCTGGCAGGAATCGCCGTAGGAGCGGCCATTGCCATAGGCAAGCAGCGACGCCGGCTTGGCCCGACCGCCCTTCAGCAGCGCGATCGCCTCATCGGCCCCGATGGCGCGCGGCGCCGGCGGTGTGGCAAGGCCAAAGCTTGGGAAACGTCCGGCGGTCATGCCTACCAGCCCCCGATGACCAGCATCACCGCACCGATCAGCACCACGATCTGGCTGCGCCAGTCGCGGATGATGAACACGACCGGATCGTCATGCATCTCGTTGCGGCGCGCCAGGATCCAGACGCGCATGGTGAGATAAAGCACGATCGGCGCCAGCGGCCAGATCAGCCATGGATGCGGATAGAGCTCCCGCACCGCGACACTGTCCATGTAGAGCGCCAGCACCAGCGCCGAGGAGAAGGCCGAGGCCATGCCGGCCTGGGCGACGATCTCCTGGTCCTCCGTGCGATAGCCGCGACCGGCAATGCGCTCGCCAGGCGGGATGGCGGTGGTGCGCAATTCGACGAAGCGCTTCACCAGCGCCAGCGACAGGAAAAAGAAGATAGAGAAGGCCAGCAGCCAGAACGAGACGTCGACGCCGGTCGCCGCCGCACCGGCCAGGACGCGGATCGTGTAGAGGCCGGCGAGCGTCAGCACATCGACCAGCAGCATGCGCTTGAACGACAGCGAATAGGCAGTGGTGACGACCATGTAGCCGCCGAGCACAGCCATGAATTCGGGCGACAGGAACAGCCCGGTGCCGATGCCGATCGCCAAAAGCACCGCGATCGCGCCAAGGCCGAACGGGATCGACAGCGCACCGCTGGCGAACGGCCTGTTGCGCTTGGTGAGGTGTTTGCGGTCGAGCGCGAGGTCGAAGAAATCGTTGAGGATGTAGATGGCCGATGCCACCGCACTGAACGAGACGAATGCCAGCAGGCATTCCCAGATCATGTCGGTGTTGAAATATTCATGCGAGAGCACCATCGGCACTGCGATCAGCGAATTCTTCAGCCACTGATGGACACGCAGCATCTTGACGATGGTCCGCAAAGTCGGCTTTGGCGCCGGCATCGTCTCGGCACCATGTGCCGCCTGCCAGCGCGCGGCATGGCGGTCGGGCGCGACGACGATCGCGTTGCGCGCTGCATCGAAGACCTGGAGATCGTGACGGCTGTTGCCGGCATAGTCGAAACCGCCATCGCCATAGGCTGCGATCAGCGAAGCGCGCTTCCTGCCCGAGGTGAGATTGGCGAGACCATCGGTGGCCAGCACCTGGTCGAAAATGCCGAGATGGGCCGCGATGGCGTCGGCGAACTTGCGCGGCGTACCGGTCGCCAGCACGATCTTGCGGCCTTCGCCGTGCTCAGTCCGGAGGCGGCAAAGCAGCACCTCGCGATAGGGCAGCGATGCCGGATCGATGTCGATGCGCTGCGCGATCGCCTGCTTCAGCCGCGCCGGCCCGCCGGCGGCCCAGAAAGGCACGAGGAAGATATAGAGCGGGTTCTTCTTGAGAAGGATGAACAGCCCTTCCCACAACAGGTCGGTCGCGATCAGCGTGCCGTCGAGATCGACCGCAAGCGGTATTGCGTTCCTGTCCGACCGCGCATCCATGTCCTGCCCTGCCCGCGTAGAGTTGCGCGCCGCTTTTCGGCGTCTTGAGGCTGGTATAGCGGGCGATGACGTAGCGAACGTTAAAACGCACGGTTGCAGACGGCTGCCATGGGGGTATTTCCGGCGTCATTGTTAAACAACCGCTACCGGAAACGATAAAAGGCCGGGCAAATTCCCGGCCTCCGCAATCGTGACGCCAGGATTACTTGATGCGGGCGACACCGCCCGAGATCTCGACGGTTTCCGAACCGGTCAGGGCTTCGAGGTCGCCATTGGGCAAGGTGACGAAGCAGCCATTCGGGCAGAACTCAACCGTTTCGCCACCGGCCAACGCAAGGTCGGTCTTGCTGCCGCCCTCGGTGACGACCAGCGTTCGGGTCTCGGCGTCCTTGTTGACCGCGCTCGCGGCATGGACCGAGCCGATAGCGGCGACCAGGGCGACGGCAGCGACGAGAGACTTCCACATGGTGCAATATCGGTGTTCCCACCGCCTCTGTTGCATTTCGCAAGGCATTTTCGCCTTTGCATGGAGCTTATATGAGATGGAAGCTGAACCGCAACTGAATGCCCCATTCATGCCGCAATCGGCTTTCGATGGTTGAGACTCACGGATTCCCAGCTTAATCTGGATCCGGCTTCCTGGTTTTGCGGGACTTGACCAGTCGCTTCTTCTCCGCCTCGGCTTCGGCCTTCACCTGCTCCTGTTCGGCGAAGTCGGCCTCGATCTTGTCGTCGTCTGTTGGCCAGGCCTTGGGCTTGTGGGCCTCGACCACGGCGCGTGGCGTCGAGGGCATCTCGATGTGTTCGCTGCTGAATTTTTCAAGCACGGCAAAACGGATGTCGTTCTGCGCGATGTTGCCGTTCATCACATCGGCCAGGAACACGCGGATCTCGAATTCCAGGGCGGCAGGGCCGAAATTGGAAAATAGCACGAAGGGTTCGGGGTTCTTCAGCACCATCGGGTGGCTGCGGGCGATCTCCAGCAGGACGGCATGAACCTGCTTGACGTCGCTGCCATAGGCGACGCCGACCTTGATGTCGATGCGGCCGAGCTTATTGCGGTGCGTCCAGTTGCCGACGGCGTTGTTGATCAGGTTCGAGTTGGGCAGGATCACCGATTGCCGCTGGAAGGTTTCGATCTCGGTGGCGCGCACGCTGATCTTCTTGACTGTGCCGCTGACATCGCCGGCAACGATCCAGTCGCCCACCTTGAACGGCCGTTCGGCCAACAGGATCAGGCCGGAAACGAAATTGGACACCACGTTCTGCAGGCCAAAGCCGATACCCAGGGAAAGCGCGCCTGCGACCAGTGCCAGGCTGGACAGGTCGATGCCCGCCGCCGAGATGCCGACCAGTGCCGCGAGCGCGACGCCGGCGTAGCCGACCGCCAGCCGGATCGAGTTGCGCACGCCGGTATCGACCTTGCCACGCGCCATCACGGAACCGTCGAGCCAGCCCTGGAACCAGCGTGTCAGGAAATAGCCTATGACGAAGACGACGATGCCGGAGAGGATGCCGGTGACCGAGATCGTCACCGAGCCGATGTTGATCCCGGTTGCGAGCTTGTAGGCCCAGGCCTGGATATCGCCGGGCTGGAAACCCCACATCAGCAGGATCAACGGCAGGAACACCAGCACGATCATCACATTGATGGCAACGCTGACGACAAGGCCGAGCTGGTCGAGGGCTGTATCCTCGTAGCTGGATTTGGCCGACAGCCAGCGCCCGACGGTCGTGTTGGCGAAAGCACCCTCCTCGCCGATCGCCTGCGCCGACAGGAAGCCGATATAGGCGGTGATCAGCACGGTGCCGGTAACGACGACCTGCAACGAAACGAACAGAGCAAGGCCGATGTAACCGAGCAGCGCCGCGACGATGGTGAAAAGACCGAGCGCAAGCGCCGTATAGCGCAGCCATGCCGGCCAAGGCCGCCAGCTTCCGTCACGCGCCTTGAACGGCCTCAGCATCGCCATCAGGATCAGGATGACGCCGACGATGATGGTGGCGCCGAAACTGCGGGCGATGGTCAGCGACAGCGGCGAGCCCATCTTGTCGTTGATGACCGACAGGAAATAATTGACGCCGATGACCACGGCCATTGCGGTCGTCAGCCGCACCAGCCAGCGCGCCGGACCTGTCTCGACGGGGATAAGGCGCCAATTCGGCAGCCGCGGCTCGAGCGCCGCATTGGTCAATCGGTTGACGCAGAACACCACCCCGATGACGGCCGCGAGCGCATTCAGGAAGAGGCCGATGTCGCCACGCAACACATTGTAATAGTTGAAAAAGAACACCGTGGAGGCCAAGAACACGCCAACCGCCAGCGTCGGCAGCAAGGTCGACCAGAAGGCCACCGACAAGCGGCTGAGATAGGATGGATCCTCATTGGCAGGGTCGGCTTCGAACACGCGCCCGAACAGGCGCCGGCCACCGACCAGCAGCACCAGCGCCAGCCCGAGCGCCACGAAGGTTGCCGCCAGAATGGCCTGGAACTTGAACTTGAAAGCGAAGCTTAGCCATGACGACACCGCTTTGTAGAAACTGCCGAATTCGTCCCTGGCGTCCGAAAAGACCTGCGGGCTGAGCGCGTCGGACAGCACATAGCGCTTGGTGAGCACATTGCGGAACAGCTCGCTGCGCATGTTGCCGATCTTGTCGATCAGCCCGCTGATACGGATCGAAAGCGATTGGGCTTGCGCAATGACGGCGTTGATCTCCGCCTTTTCCGACACCAGCGCCTCGCGTTCGCCGCTGACGATGTCGGGCTCCGGCGGCTGACCCGCCGCAGGTGCCGCGCCAAGCTGCTCAAGACGGCTGTTGATCTCGCCAAGACGCGTACGGAAGGCCAGTGCGCTGTTCAGCGATTGCCGCGACAGCTCCTCGAGTTGCAAGCGGATATCGACAAGGCTGCTATCCTCCTCGCCGTCCTGCTGTATCTGCTTCTCGAAATTGTCGGTCTTGGTCGTCAGCGCCTGGATGATCTTCTGCTGGTCGGCGACCAGTCCGGCAGGCGCCTGGCCAAGCCCCTGTGCCACCGCATCGAACGACAGCGGCGCCGAGACGACAAGCGTGAGGATCAAAATGAGACGAAGCAATCGGAAAAGCATGATTTGTTGGCGACTCATCGGCGGCAAAGGCAATTTGAAAGCCTGTCCTTGATAAAGACGGCCCTATCATGGGGCAAGCCGTCGCATTGCGGACCCATCCGGTCATTGACGCCGACCGATCCCCGACCAATGCGTCGGCCAGTCGAAAGGCAATGGCGCAATACTGGCTTTGCGGATGCAGCCTGCTCTATAGTCTGCCGCATCGCCCGAACCGGATGACAAATGATGGCAGAGTACTCGGCCTTTTCGCTGCTCGCGAACGCGCTCAACGGAAACAAGGATTGGAAGCCGGCATGGCGCAAGCCGGACCCGAAGGCGTCCTATGACGTCATCATCATCGGCGGCGGCGGTCATGGGCTGGCGACCGCCTATTATCTTGCCAAGGAACACGGCATCACCAATGTCGCCGTTGTGGAAAAGGGCTGGCTCGGCTCCGGCAATGTCGGCCGCAACACAACGGCGGTGCGCTCGAACTATCTGCTGCCGGCCAACACCCGCTTCTACGAACACTCGATGAAGCTGTGGGAAAACCTTTCGCACGAGCTCAACTACAATGTCATGTTCTCGCAGCGCGGCTGCCTGAACCTGGCGCACACGCCGGCCCAGTTCGACGACTATGCAAGACGCGGCAATGCCATGCGCCATCTCGGCGTCGACGCCGAACTGATGACGAAGGCGCAGATCAAACGTCTGATTCCGGCGATCGATATCTCCGACAGCGCGCGCTTTCCGGTGGTTGGCGGCCTGATGCAGCGACGCGCCGGCACCGCCCGCCATGATGCGGTGGCCTGGGGCTATGCGCGCGGCGCCGACCGTCGCGGCGTCGACATCATCGAAAACTGCGAGGTCACCGGCTTCCTGCGCGACGGCGACCGCATTTCAGGCGTGACGACGTCCCGTGGCGACATCCGCGCCAGGAAGGTGGCCGTTGCGGTCGCCGGCAGCACCGGACGTGTGATGCAACTGGCCGGCATCGAGACGATGCCGATCGAAAGCCATGTGCTGCAGGCCTTCGTCACGGAATCGCTGAAACCATTCATCGACACCGTAGTCACCTTCGGCATGGGCCATTTCTACATGTCTCAGTCGGACAAGGGCGGCCTCATCTATGGCGGCGACATCGACGGCTACAACAGCTACGCCCAACGCGGCAATCTGCCTGTCGTCGACGAGGTGATGAGCGAGATGCTGGCGCTGTTTCCGGGCCTTGCCCGCGTGCGCATGTTGCGCTCCTGGGGCGGCGTCTGCGACATGTCGATGGACGGCTCGCCGATCATCACCGCCGGTCCCCTGCCCGGCATGTATCTCAACTGCGGCTGGTGCTATGGCGGCTTCAAGGCGACGCCGGCTTCCGGCTGGTGCTTCGCCTGGACCATCGCCAAGGACCAGCCGCATGACCTCAACGCACCCTTCACGCTCGACCGCTTCCATCGCGGCCTGGTGATCGACGACAAGGGCCAGGGTGCAAACCCGCGGCTGCATTAGGCATTAGGTAGAATCCAATGTTGATCACTTGCCCCTATTGCGGCCCGCGCGACGTCACCGAGTTCACCTATCAGGGGGACGGCAACCGCGAGCGGCCCGACCCCGCCTCGCAGAATTTCGAGGCATGGAACGCCTATGTCT
Organism: Mesorhizobium sp. M1066; assembly: GCF_040318635.1. Lineage (NCBI taxonomy): Bacteria > Pseudomonadati > Pseudomonadota > Alphaproteobacteria > Hyphomicrobiales > Phyllobacteriaceae > Mesorhizobium > Mesorhizobium sp. M1066. The sequence goes on along the minus strand of NZ_JAMYMR010000023.1, from coordinate 26,993 downwards.
ATGACAGGCTGAACCCGGCCGGCGACCACAACGAAATCTGGCAGCATTCCGGCGGTTGCCGCGCGCATCTGCGGGTCGTGCGCAACACGCTGACGCATGAGATTTTGAGCGTCGCCTTCGTAAGGGGTGATCATGGGCGCGGCGATCACACCTCGGCCGCGCGCCGCAAGGCGGAGGGCAAGTCATGAGCTCGCGCCGCACCGACACTGGCGGCCGCATCGACCGGCTGAAGACCATCCGCTTCACCTTCGACGGCGCGTCCTACACCGGCCATGCCGGCGACACGCTGGCATCGGCACTGCTGGCCAAGGGCGTCACCCTTTACGGCCGCTCGTTCAAATGCCACCGTCCGCGCGGGCTGCTGACGGCTGGCGTCGAGGAGCCCAACGCGCTGGTGACGGTGCTCAAGGGCGAGGCTCGTGAACCCAACATCCCGGCGACCATGGTCGAGATCCATGACGGCTTGGTTGCCGTCAGCCAGAACCGTTTTCCCTCGCTTGCCTGGGATATCAACGCCGTCAACCAGCTCGGCGGCAAGATCCTGTCGGCCGGCTTCTACTACAAGACCTTCATGGGACCGGTGGTCGGCCCGCTCAAAGGCACGCGCTTCTGGATGTTCTGCGAGCATTTCATCCGCCGCGCCGCCGGCCTTGGCAGCGCCGGATCGGCGAAGGACCCGGCCCGCTACGAACGCATGAACGCCTTTTGCGACGTGCTGGTGGTCGGCTCCGGCCCGGCCGGACTGATGGCCGCCAAGGCCGCCGCCGATCAGGGCGCGCGCGTCATGCTGGCCGATCTCGAGCCGCGTTTCGGCGGCTCGGCCAACTGGTCCGATGAGACGATCGATGGCGCGCCGGCCGCAGACTGGGCCCGTCGCACCGTCGCCCAGCTCGAAGGCCGCGACAATGTCCGGCTTTTGCCGCGCACCACGGTGTGGGGCTATTACGACAACAACACGCTTGCCGCGCTCGAACGGGTCAGCGACCACAAGGAACAGCCAGGCAAGGGCGAACCGCGCCATCGCTATTGGGCGATCCGCGCCAAATCCGTGGTCCTGGCCACCGGTGCTTTTGAGCGCCCGCTGGTATTCCCCGGCAATGACCGGCCAGGCGTGATGCTGGCGCATGCCGCCGAGCGCTACGCCAACGAATTCGGCGTGCTGCCGGGCGAGCGGATCGCACTGTTCACCAACAATGACAGCGCCTATCGGGCGGCGGTCGCCTTGAAGAAGGCCGGTGCCGCGGTCGTCGCCATCGCCGATGTCAGGCCGGAACTTTCGCCGGAGATGCGCAAGCTGGCCGCGGAAGCCGAGGCCGAGATCTTCGCCGGCCATGCCGTCGTCGCCACCGAAGGCGGCAAGGCGCTGTCCGGCCTCAAACTGCAGCGCTTCGACATGACCAATGGCACGCTCATCGGTGATGCCCGCAGCATCCACGCCGATTGCCTGCTGATGTCGGGCGGCTGGTCACCGACCATCCATCTGGCCAGCCAGGCCGGTGCCAAAGCGGAATGGAACGCCGCGCGGCAAGCTTTCCTGCCGCCAAAGCCGACACAGAGCTGGATCGGCGCCGGCGCCTTCACAGGCAGTTTTTCGACGCTCGAAGCGCTCGCCGAAGGACGCGCCGCCGGCCTCGCCGCCGCCGGCGGGCAGAGCACACCATCCATGCTGCCGACCGTCGAAGCAGTGCCTGACGATCCCGATCCCGCCCCGGTGTTCGAGATCAGGGCCAAGGGCAAGAGCTTTGTCGATTTCCAGCACGACGTCACGGCAGAAGACGTGCGGCTTGCACACCGCGAAGGCTTTGTCTCGGTCGAGCATCTCAAGCGCTACACCACGCTCGGCATGGCGACCGACCAGGGCAAGAGCTCCAACGTGCCTGGCCTGGCCATCATGGCCGAAGCGCTGGGCAAGCCGATCCCCGAGGTTGGCACGACACGCTTCCGGCCGCCTTTTGCGCCGGTGTCGATCGGCTCGCTGGCGGCGGAACGCTTCGGCGACCTGAAGCCCGAGCGGCTGACGCCGATGCATGACTGGCATCTGGCCAATGGCGCGACGATGTATTCCGCCGGCCTCTGGTATCGCCCTATGATCTACGGGCTTTCAGGCGAAACGGTCGAGCAGGCCTATGTGCGCGAAGCCAAGGCGACGCGCGAAAGCGCCGGCATCGTCGATGTCTCGACATTGGGCAAGATCGCCGTGCAAGGCCCTGACGCCGCCGCATTCCTCGACCGCGTCTACACCAACATGTTTTCGACGCTCGCCGTCGGCAAGGCACGTTACGGCCTGATGCTGCGCGAGGACGGCCTTGCCTTCGACGACGGCACCACATGGCGGCTCGGCGAGCAGGATTTTCTGATGACCACCACCACGGCCAATGCCGGCAAGGTGATGCAGCATCTCGAATATTTCCTCGACGTGATCTGGCCGGAGCTGAAAGTCCACGTCACCTCGGTGACCGACGAATGGGCAGGTGCCGCGATCGGCGGGCCGAGGGCCAGGCAGATCCTTGCCGCTTGCGTCACCGGCACCGCGGTCGACAATGCCACCTTGCCCTTCATGGGCATCGTGCGTGGCGATATAGCAGGCGTGCCGGTGATGATATGCCGGCTGTCCTTCTCCGGTGAAATGGCCTTCGAGGTCTATTCCGGCGCCGGCTACGGCACCCAAGTCTGGGAAGCGCTTGTTGAAGCCGGCAAGCCGTTCGGGCTGGTCACCTACGGGCTCGAGGCACTGGGCACCATGCGCATCGAAAAGGGCCATGTCACCGGCGCCGAGATCGACGGCCGCACCACGGCACGCGACCTGCATCTCGACTGGATGCTGTCGAAGAAGAAGCCTTTCATCGGCTCGGCCATGATGGACCGCGAAGGCTTGGTCGCATCGGACCGCCTCGAACTGGTCGGCCTGATCGCCCTCGATAACCGGCCGCTCAACGGTGGCGCCCACATCGTCGAGGAGGTTGACGAAGCCAATCCGCACGACTCCATCGGCCATATTACCGCCTGCTGCTATTCGCCGGCGCTCGGCAAGCATATCGCGCTGGCGCTGGTCAAGGGCGGCAAGGCACGGCAGGGCACGCGCGCCCATGTCTCCGATCCCTTGCGCAACCGGTTCGGACCGGTCGAGATCGTCTCCAACCACTTCTTCGATCCGGACGGGAGCCGCATGCATGGTTGAGCGCCAATCACCCGAGCCCTTGTCGCCGCTTGAGCCCGAATTCCACGTCGGCTCGCACGGCAATTTCGAGCATGGTGTCGAGATCATCCTGACCGAGACGAGGCCGGGGTCGATCGTGCAGCTCGCCGCCTGGCCCGGCGAGGAGAAGAAGCTGATCGCGGCCATCCGCACCGTCACCGGGCTTGCCCTGCCCGATGGCGCCGGCGGTGGCCTGAGCGACGGCGTGAAGTCGGTTTTCGGCTTCGCGCCGGGAAAGTTCACCGTTGCCGACGAGGCCGAAGGGCTGGCCGCTGCCTTTGCCAAAGCGGTCACCCCCATCATCGGCACCGTGACCGATCTTTCACATGGCCGCACCGCCATCCGCATTGCCGGGCCTAAGGCTGAATGGGTGCTGGCGAAATTCTTCGCCATCGACTTTTCGCTGCCGGCCTTTCCCATCGGCGCCGGCCGCTCGACCACCCATCACGACATCTTCGCCCAGATCCAGCGCACCGGCGCCGACCAGTTCGACATCTATGTCTTCCGCTCGTTTGCACGCTCGTTCTGGAAGGCGCTCTGCCACGCCAGCGAGGAAGTCGGCTACGAGGTGCAGTAGGCGGCGGTGCCGAACGGTCGCATCGCTCCTGCTTCTGGCATCAAGGCCAGCCGGTTCTGCCGCTAGAGAATCTGGCCGCAGGCGCCCATGGTGCGAAAACGTGGCCGCCCAACCGGCCCAGGGATATGAAATCCCTTCTTCAAGAGTCGGCACATTCGTTTGGTTCGAACATCTCCATGACCGCAGAACTATCCGCCGGCGCCACGGATCGCGCCGATGTGCCGGCCAGAGCCTTGCTCCTGCTGCCGCTAACGGTCGCCTGCGGCGTGTTCATGACCAGCCTCGACCAGAATGTCGTGGTGACCGCGCTGCCGGGCATCAGCGAAAGCCTCGGGCGTCCGCCCAGCCAACTCGGCCTCTTGATTACCGTCTATGTTGCCAGCCTGATCATTTCGATGCCGCTTGGCGGCTGGGCCGCCGACCGCTTCGGCCTGCGCAACGTCTACTGCTTTGCCTTGCTGGTATTCGCCGCCTCGTCGGCGCTCTGCGGACTGTCTGATAACATCTGGACGCTGGTCGGTGCGCGTGCGCTGCAAGGCTTTGGCGGCGCCTTGATGGGCACGCTCGGACAGGTCGTCATCCTGTCGACCTTTCCGCGCAGCCGAACGCTGAAGATCAACATGTACATCTCGCTGGCCGGCCAGTCCGGACCGTTGGTCGGTCCGCTCGTCGGCGGCGCGCTGACCACCTACATTTCCTGGCGCTGGATCTTCTTCATCAACGTGCCGTTCGCGCTGGCTGCGGCAATTCTTGCCGCCTCGCTGTTTCCGACGATGACCAAGCCGGTGCGCACGCCGTTCGATTTTCCGGGCTTCCTGCTGGTCGGCAGCGGCATGGTCCTGCTGGTCTTCGGCATGGATTCGCTTGCCGCCAAGGATGCCGCGGGCGGCATCATCGCCGCCGAACTGGCGCTGGCGCTCGTTATCCTGACCATCGCCTCGTTCTACTGCCTGCGCGTGCGCAATCCGCTGCTCGATCTCAAGCTGTTGCGCATCCGTACCTTCCGCATTTCGTTCCTCACCGGCGGCGGGCTGGATACGATCGGGCTCAGCTCGGTGGTGTTCCTGCTGCCCTTGATGTTCCAGCTCGGCTTCGAGATGAGCGCGGTGCAGGCGGGATCGCTGACCTTCGTCGCCGCGGTCGGCTCCGTGGCCATGCGGTTCTTCATGCCGCGTGTCCTCAACCGTTTCGGCTTTCGCCGCGTGCTGGTCTACAACACCCCGATCGTCGCCGTGATGGTCGCCGGCTTCGCCTTGATGCAGGCGACCACGCCGGTGTGGATCGTGCTCACCTACATCTTCGTCTTCGGCGTCTTCCGCTCCGCGCAATGGGCCTCGACCGGCAACCTCGCCTATTCCGACATCGCGCCCGAGCAGCTCGCCCGTTTCAGCGCGCTCTATTACATATTATGGCAGCTGGCGGTGGCGATCAGCGTTGGCTTGGCCGCCGCGGCACTGTCGTTTCTGGCGGGCGGCGGCCCTGCCGTCGCCGACGACTTTCGCGTCCTGTTCGTGATCGAGGGCGTCATCACGCTCTGCGCGCTGCTTGCCTACCTCAAGCTGACGCCGCAAGACGGCGCCCATGTCAGCGGCCACGGCGCACAGATGAACACGGAATGAAGCTGGCTGGCTTACTCGCTGAACGTCACCCACTCTTCCAGCGGCACGCGGTCGGTGCGGAAGGCGTTTTCAGGTTTTGACGTATCTTCATAACCAACCGCCATGCCGCAGACGACGATCTCCTCGTCGGGAATGTCGAGCACCGGTCGGATCTGCCGGTGATAGGGCGCAAAGGCTGCCTGCGGGCAGGTGTGCAGACCCCTGCCCCTAGCTGCGACCATGATGTTCTGCAGGAACATGCCGTAGTCGATCCATGAGCCCTGGTTGAGGCGGCGATCGATGGTGAAGATCATGCCGATCGGGGCGTCGAAGAAGACGAAGTTGCGGTCGTGCTGGGCGCGCATCTTGTCGACCTCGCGACGACCGATCCCGAGCGCGCCATAGAGGCCGAAACCGTTGGCGCGGCGGCGGGTCAGATACGGCTCGAAGAACTGCGTGGGATAATACCGGTACTCGTCCCAATCAGCTTTTTCGGCGCGAATGCCGGAATTGAGGATGGCGTCTGATATCCGCTGCTTGCTCTCGCCCTTGGTGACATAGACTTTCCATGGCTGCATGTTGGTGCCGGATGGGGCGCGCGCCGCAACCGCCAGAATGGCGCGGATGGTGTCGTCGTCGACCATGTCGGGCAGGAATGCGCGCACCGAACGGCGCGACAGGATCGCCTCGTCGACAATCTCGGCATCGCCCGCGATTCGGGGGTTATTTTCCAGCATGGGCCGTCCCTTACCCTTTGTCTCGATCGGACGTCCCCACTCGCCGCTCTCGGCGGAGCCTTTGCATGAACCGTCAAAATCGCGCAAGCAAATCTTGTGCATCCGTGAAAATCTACTTGATTTTTTCATGAGCTTGATTTCTCATGAAATTTGACGGTATTTTTTCATGAAGAGAGCGTTTTGCCTTCGACTACCGCAAGAACATTGCAGGGACCTGACGAACGCGTGCTGGCCGGCGATATCAGGGCCCTGCGCAAGGCGCGCGGGCTGACGCTCGCCGAGATCGGCCTGAAGCTTGGCCGTTCGGTCGGCTGGGTCAGCCAGGTCGAGCGCGGCCTATCGATGCCATCGCTCGGTGACCTCCGAGCCTTCGCCGAACTGTTCGGCGTGCCGATCAGCCTGTTCTTCAGCCATGACGTGCCTGTCGAAAGCGAGCGCGGCGTGGTCGTGCGTGCCGGCAGGCGCCGCACGCTTGGCACAAGCGAATCCGGCCTGGTGGAGGAGCTTCTGTCGCCCGATCTCGGCGGTAGCTTCGAGATGGTGCGTTCGGTCTTCGCGCCGGGCGCGGAACTGAAGGCCGAGGCGCAGCGACCGACCGAGGAAGCCGGATACGTCGCGTCCGGACTGTTCGACATCGAGATCGGAGGTGTCTGGCATCGGCTTGGCGAGGGCGACTCCTTTCGCTTCGAAGGCAAGCCCTACCGCTGGCGCAATCCGGGTGCCGAGCCGGCAATTGTCATCTGGGTGGTTTCACCACCCGTCTATTGAGTTCAAGTTTGGAGAAGAACATGGCGGGTTTGCCGAGCACGGCGCGCGTGGTGATCATCGGAGGCGGTGCCGTCGGCACCTCCTCGCTCTATCATCTCGCCAAGGCGGGCTGGACCGACTGCGTGCTGCTCGAAAAGAACGAGTTGACCTCCGGCTCGACCTGGCATGCCGCCGGCAACGTGCCGACCTTCTCCTCGTCCTGGTCGCTGATGAACATGCAGCGCTATTCGACCGAGCTTTATCGCGGGCTGGCCGACGCGGTCGACTATCCCATGAACTATCACGTCACCGGCTCGCTGCGCCTTGCCCACACGAAAGAGCGCATGCAGGAATTTCAGCGCGCCAAGGGCATGGGCCTCTACCAGGGTATGGACATAGACATTGTCGGTGTCGACGAGATCCAGCGCCGCTATCCTTTCATCGAGACGCATGACCTGAAAGGCGCACTTTACGACCCAAGCGATGGCGACATCGATCCGGCGCAGCTCACCCAGGCGCTGGCCAAGGGTGCGCGCGACATGGGCGCGAGGATCATCCGCTTCTGCCCGGTCACAGGCGTGCGCCGTGAGAACGACGAATGGGTGGTCGAGACGGCACAAGGTGAGATCCGCTGCGAGATCGTCGTCAATGCCGCCGGCTACCGCGCCGCCGAAGTCGGCCGGATGTTCGGCCGCGACGTGCCGATGATGGTGATGAGCCATCAGTACATTTTGTTCGAGGAGATTCCCGAACTGGCGGCATGGTCGAAGGAACAGGGGAAGAAACTGCCGCTGCTGCGCGACGTCGACACCTCCTACTATCTTCGCCAGGAGAAGAACGGCATGAATCTCGGCCCCTATGAGCGCAATTGCCGCGCGCATTGGGCCACCCACAACGACCCGATGCCGGAGGATTTTTCCTTCCAGCTGTTCCCCGACGACCTCGACCGGCTGGAACATTATCTGGCCGATGCCGTCGCCCGCGTGCCGATCCTTGGCACCGCCGGCCTGTCCAAGGTCATCAACGGCCCGATCCCCTACACGCCGGACGGCAATCCGCTGATCGGCCCGATGCCCGGCGTTCCCAATGCCTTCGAGGCCTGCGTCTTCACCTTCGGCATTGCCCAGGGTGGCGGCGCCGGCAAGGTGCTGGCCGAATGGGTGACAGAAGGCCAGACCGAATGGGACATGTGGTCATGCGACCCGCGCCGCTTCACCTCCTTTGCCGCGGCGCCGGACTATTGCGTCGCCAAGGGCATGGAGATCTACGGCAATGAATACGCCATCCAGTTCCCGCGCCATGCCTGGCCGGAAGGCCGCGACCGCAAGCTGTCGCCGATCCACGATCGCATCAAGGCGCTCGGCGGCCGCTTCGACGCCTATAATGGCTGGGAGCGCGCCACCTGGTATGCGCAAGAGGGCGATGATGTTTCAGAGGAAGCGACGCTGACCTTCCGCCGCGAAGGACCCTGGCACCATCGTGTGCGTGAAGAATGCCTGGCCGTGCGCGATGCCGCCGGCATTTTGGACCTGCCGGGCTTCTCGCGCTTCAACCTCGAAGGCCCGGGTGCCGCCGAATGGCTGAGCCTGCAGGTCACTGGGCTGGTGCCGAAGCCAGGCCGCATCGGCCTGGCCTATTTCGCCGACGACAAGGGCCGCATCGTCACCGAAATGTCCGTGGTGCGCCACGACGATAACCTGATGACGCTGATCACCGCGGCGGTCGCGCAATGGCATGATTTCGAATGGCTGAAATCGCGCATGCCCAAGGATACGCCGTTCAGGCTGATCGACCGGACCGAGGAATTCTCGACCCAGATCCTGGCTGGCCCGAACTCGCGAAAAATTCTCGCTGATGTCTGCGAAGCCGACCTCACTCTGCCATGGCTGACGCATCAGGAAACCAAGATCGCCGGCCGCTGGGCGAAGCTTGTGCGCGTGTCCTTCGCCGGCGAACTCGGCTGGGAAATCCACACCAGGATCGACGACACCGCCGCCATCTTCGATGCCATCTGCGCGGCGGGACAACAGCATGGGCTGAAGCCGTTCGGCATGTATGCGCTGGATTCACTCAGACTCGAAAAAGGCTACCGCACCTGGAAGGGCGACCTGTCGACCGACTATTCGATCCTGCAGGGCGGGTTGGAGCGCTTCGTCAAATGGGACAAGCCCGACTTCCGCGGCAAGGCAGCACTCCAGAACGAAAAGCAGCAAGGCGTGAAGAAGCGTTTCGTCACACTGGTGGTGGAAAACCCCGGCGATTGCGACGCTCCGTCAGTTTCTACACTCTGGCACGACGGCAAGATCGTCGGCGAGACCACGTCGGGCGGCTGGGGTCACCGGGTCGACAAATCGATCGCACTCGGCATGCTGCGCGCCGACCTGGCCGAACCAGGTACATCAGTCGAGGTCGAAATCTTCGGTGACCGCTTTCAGGCGATCGTGCAGAAGGATGAACCGCTGTGGGATCCGAAGAACGAAAGGCTGCGCGCATGAAGAAAATCATCCTCACCGATGGCGGGATGGGCCAGGAACTGGTCCGCCGCAGCAAGTCCGAGCCGACGCCGCTATGGTCGGCCAGGGTGCTGATCGACGAACCGGATCTGGTGCGCGACCTGCACGCGGAATTCATCCGTGCCGGCGCCCGCGTGATCACCATCAACACCTATTCTGCGACACCCGAACGCCTGGCGCGCGAGGGCGCGGAAGACCTCTTCAAGCCATTGCAGAAGCGCGGCATCGAATTGGCCAGGCAGGCCCGCGACGAGGCCGGCGATGCAGCCATCTCCGGCTGCCTGTCGCCGCTTTTCGGCAGCTATGCACCGGCACTGACCATTTCCTTCGAGGACACGCTCGATATTTACCGCCGCATCGTTGCCGAGCAGGCCGATGGCGTCGACCTGTTCCTGTGTGAAACCATGGCGTCGGCGGACGAAGCCCGCGCGGCGGTCACCGCGGCATCGGAAAGCGGCAAGCCGGTATGGGTGTCGTGGACGCTGGCCGACCACGGCAAGCCACGGCTGCGCAGCGGCGAGACAATAGCCGCCGCGGCAGGCGCGCTCGATGGCCTGGCAGTCGCCGCGCGGCTGGTCAATTGCTGCCGGCCGGAAGCAATCGCCGCGGCTTTGCCTGAACTGATCGACCTCGGCGGCCCGGTCGGCGCCTACGCCAATGGCTTCACTTCAACCGAAGCACTCAAGCACGGCGGCACCGTCGATGTGCTGCACGCCCGTCACGACCTTGGCCCGGATGCTTATGCCGACCAGGCGATCGGCTGGGTGGAGGCCGGGGCAAGCATCGTTGGCGGCTGCTGCGAAGTCGGACCGCCGCACATCGCCGCCCTGCGCGACCGGCTCGAACAGGCCGGCTACGAAATTTCGGGAGTTTTGCATGCCTAGACCATCATCGCGTATTTCCGGCATCGTGCCTTCGGGCAAGGACGGCTGGGAAGTCCATTTCGCCGCCTGGACGCGCAAGGAGGCCGGCGAAGACATCATCATGCTGTCGGTCGGCGACCATGATTTCGACACGCCCTCGCCGACGATCGAAGCCTGTGTGACCGCGGTTCGCGGCAGCAATCATCACTACACCCCGCTTCCCGGCTTGCCGCGCCTGCGCAGGGCGATGGCGGCGGCCTCGAGCGCCTGCACCGGCGTCGAAACGTCGCCGGATCAGGTGATCGCCACGCCGGGCGGCCAGGCCGCACTCTACGCCGCCGTGCAGGGCGTGCTCGACCAGGGCGATCACGCCATCGTCGTGGCGCCCTATTATGCCACCTATCCCAACACGTTCAGCGCTGCTGGCGCTGAGTTCACCGTCGTCGAGACACCGGCCGAGGATGGCTTCCAGCCGCGTGCCGACATGATCCGCGCGGCAATCCGGCCGAACACGCGCGCCGTCCTGATCAACACGCCGAACAATCCGACAGGTGCTGTCTATTCGCGCGAGCGGCTGGAGCAGTTGGCAGAAGTCTGCCGGGAGCACGACCTCTGGCTTCTGTCGGACGAAGTCTACTGGACGCTCGGCGGCGGCGAGCACGTCTCGCCGCGCTCGCTGCCAGGGATGGCCGAGCGTACGCTGGTCATCAATTCGATGTCCAAGAGCCACGGCATGACCGGCTGGCGCATGGGCTGGCTGACGGGACCGGAGGAGATGATCACGCTCATGATCAATCTCAATCTGGTGACGACCTACGGCCTGCCGGCCTTCATCTCGATCGCTTGTTCCGAGGCGCTGGAGAACCGTTACGGCGTCAAGGAGATCGCCGAACGTTACGCGGCACGCCGCACCGTCTTGCTCGACGCCGTGCGGGGCATGAACGATGTCACCGTGCGCGGTTCGGAGGGCGGCATGTATGTCATGCTCGACATCTCGGCCGTCGAACCGGACGACGAGAAATTCGCCTGGGCCCTGCTCGACAACGAAAAGGTTGGCGTGATGCCCGGCTCCAGCTTCGGCGAGGCGGCCGCCGGCCACATTCGCATCAGCCTCTGCCAGCCCGAACCCGTGCTGCAGGAAGCTGCACTTCGTCTGCGCCGCTTTGCTTCCAGCTACCGTCGCGAGGCAGCATGACCGCCAAGGCAGTTCCCGCCAAAGCAAGAGCGGTCATCATCGGCGGCGGCGTTTCCGGCTGTTCGGTCGCCTATCACCTGGCCAAGCTCGGCTGGACCGACATCGTGCTTCTCGAACGCAAACAGCTGACGTCGGGCACGACATGGCACGCCGCCGGCCTGATCGGCCAACTGCGCGGTTCGCAGAACATGACGCGGCTGGCGAAATATTCCGCCGACCTCTACGTCAAGCTGGAAGCCGAGACGGAGGTCGGCACCGGCATGCGCCAGGTCGGTTCGATCACCGTAGCGCTGACCGAGGAGCGCAAGCACGAGATCTACAGGCAAGCGTCGCTGGCGCGTGCCTTCGATGTCGATGTCCGCGAGATTTCGCCCAGGGAAGTCAGCGAGATGTACCCGCATCTCAATGTTTCCGATGTCGTCGGCGCCGTTCATCTGCCGCTCGACGGCCAATGCGACCCCGCCAACATCGCCATGGCCCTGGCCAAGGGCGCGCGCCAGCGCGGCGCCACCATCGTCGAGAATGTGAAGGTCACCAAGGTCCATACCAAGGCCGGCCGCGTCAGCGGCGTCTCCTGGGCACAGGGCGAAGAGCAAGGCACGATCGAGGCCGACATCGTCGTCAACTGCGCCGGCATGTGGGCACGCGCACTGGGAGCGCAGAACGGCGTCACCATCCCGCTGCACGCCTGCGAGCATTTTTACCTCGTCACCGAACCGATCCCCGGCCTCACCCGTCTGCCGGTGCTGCGGGTGCCGGACGAGTGCGCCTACTACAAGGAGGACGCCGGCAAGATGATGCTGGGCGCTTTCGAGCCGGTGGCAAAACCCTGGGGCATGGACGGCATAAGCGAGGATTTCTGCTTCGATCAATTGCCCGAGGACATGGAGCATTTCGAGCCGATCCTCGAAATGGGCGTCAACCGCATGCCTATGCTGGCGACCGCCGGCATCCACACCTTCTTCAACGGTCCCGAGAGTTTTACGCCTGACGACCGCTACTATCTCGGCGAGGCGCCGGAACTGTCCGGCTACTGGATGGCGGCCGGCTACAATTCGATCGGCATCGTCTCCTCCGGCGGCGCAGGCATGGCGCTGGCGCAGTGGATCAATGACGGCGAAGCTCCCTTCGACCTGTGGGAAGTCGACATCCGCCGCGCCCAGCCGTTCCAGAAGAACCGGCGCTATCTCAAGGAACGCGTCTCCGAAACGCTCGGCCTGCTCTATGCCGACCATTTTCCTTACCGGCAGATGGCGACATCGCGGAATGTCAGGCGTTCGCCGCTGCACGAGCATCTGAAGGCGCGCGGCGCCGTTTTCGGCGAAGTCGCCGGCTGGGAGCGCGCCAACTGGTTCGCACGCGAGGGCCAGGAGCGCGAATACCGCTATTCCTGGAAGCGCCAGAACTGGTTCGACAACCAGCGGGAAGAACACCTCGCGGTCAGGAATGGCGTCGGCCTGTTCGACATGACCTCGTTCGGCAAAATCCGTGTCGAGGGCCGCGACGCTCGGCACTTCCTGCAAAGACTGTGCGCCAACGACATGGACGTCGCGCCGGGCAAGATCGTCTACACCCAGATGCTCAACCAGCGCGGCGGCATCGAGAGCGACCTGACGGTTTCGCGGCTGTCGGAAACCGCCTACTTCCTCGTCGTCCCCGGCGCCACACTGCAGCGCGACCTGGCTTGGCTGCGCAAGCACGTCGCCGACGAGTTCGTCGTCGTCACCGACGTGACGGCGGCCGAAAGCGTGCTCTGCCTGATGGGCCCGGACGCAAGAAAGCTGATCCAGAAGGTCAGCCCCAACGACTTTTCCAATGATAAAAATCCGTTCGGCACGTTCCAGGAAATCGAGGTCGGCATGGGCCTGGCCCGCGCCCACCGCGTCACCTATGTCGGCGAACTCGGCTGGGAACTCTATGTCTCGACTGATCAGGCGGCCCATGTCTTCGAGGCGATCGAGGAGGCAGGTGCGGGTGTCGGCCTGAAGCTTTGCGGCCTGCACACGCTGGATTCCTGCCGCATCGAAAAGGCCTTCCGGCATTTCGGCCACGACATCACCGATGAAGACAATGTGCTGGAAGCCGGCCTCGGCTTCGCGGTGAAGACCGCCAAGGGCGACTTCATCGGCCGCGATGCCGTGCTGCGCAGGAAGGAAGCCGGCCTGTCACGCCGGCTCGTCCAGTTCCGCCTGAAGGATCCAGAGCCCCTGCTCTTCCACAACGAGGCGATCCTGCGCGACGGCAAGATCGTCGGCCCGATCACTTCAGGCAATTACGGCCATCATCTCGGCGGCGCAGTCGGGCTAGGCTATGTGCCCTGCAAAGGCGAGAGCGAGGCGAATGTGCTGGCCTCAACCTACGAGATCGAGATCGCCGGCGAGCGCTTTGCGGCGGAAGCCTCGCTGAAGCCGATGTACGATCCGAAATCGGAGCGGACAAGGATGTAGCGCCTCTTACCCTCCCCCTTGTGGGGAGGGTCGGCTCGCGGTCGGAGCGGAGCGGAGATTGCGGGACGGGGTGGGGATAGCGCCCTACGAGACCCCGCTTCTCAAAACCGCTCCAGCTTCGCCCGCACCTTCGCCAGAAACGCCGCCCGCGTTGCCGGCGTCGAGGCATCCATCAAATAGTGCGCCAGGAAAAACGTCCGGCAGCGCGTCGCGCATAGCGCCCGCATGCCGCGCAGCAGGGTCTTGCGTCCCGGCTGGCCGACGACGATGCTCCACCAGGTCGGGGCGCCGCAGGTGGTGATGACGCCGACCTTGGTTACATGCGTCATCAGCGACTTGATCCGCCCCTTGCCGGCCGGCAACTTGAAGGCGACGTCCGTCGCCCACACCCGGTCGAGCCAGCCCTTCAGCATCGCCGGCAGTCCGTACCACCAGGTCGGATAGACAAACAGGATCGCTTCGGCCCAGTTGAGCAGTTCGAAATGCGGCTTCAGCGCCGGGTCCTGCGGCGCCTGGTCATTGTAGGAGCGTCGCTCGTCGCAGCCCATCACCGGGTCGAACTTCTCGGCATAGAGGTCGAGCAGCCGCACCTCCCAGCCTCGTCGCATCAGCACGTCGATGGCGGTGTCGCGAATTGCCGCACAGAAGCTGTCCGGCACCGGATGGCAGTAGACCACCAGCGCGCGCATCAGAAGGCATCCATGCGTGCCGCGACCTTGGCCATGAAGGTCTTGCGCGTGCTGTCGGTCGACAGATTCATCGAATAATGTGCAAGATAGCTCACCGGTGCGCCCGGTTTGACGGTGGCGCGCAGCATGCGCTTGATCAGTTTGCGCGGCGGATCATCCATCAGCATGGCGCGGAACCGGCTGCCGCCATAGGTAGTCACCGCGGCAACCTTGCGTATGTTGTGCAGCGACGGCTGCGCCTTGCCGTCGACCAATTTGAACGACACGCCGGGCAGGAAGACGCGATCGAAAAAGCCTTTCAGGATCGCTGGAAAGCCGTAGTTCCAGACCGGATAGGAAAGCACCAGCGCATCGGCGCGCAGCAGGCGTTCGACATAAGGCGCGGCAGCGTCAGCGGCGCCGCGCTGATTGTGGTAGCCCAGCCTTTCCTGCCGCGTCATCCGCGGATCGAAATCCTCCGCGTAGAGGTCGCAGTCATCGACCGTATGGCCCGCCGCCGTCAACCGCTCTACGATCATGCGGTGCAGGCCGGCATTGAAGCTGGTCTCGACCGGATGGGCGTAAAGGACGAGGATGTTCACAGGGGAATATCCGCAAGGTCAGTGCGAGGCACCCCCCTCTGCCCTGCCGGGCATCTCCCCCGCAAGGGGGGAGATCGGACTGCCGTATCGCTTTCGCTAACTGTCGACGCCGCAGAATGGTCGCGACTCAAAGGCTGCCAATCTCCCCCCTTGCGGGGGAGATGTCCGGCAGGACAGAGGGGGGTACTCAAGCGCAAACCTCTCCTCATCCCACCCTCTGCAGCCCCTTGAACAAAAAGGTCCGGCCCGACCGGTAGTCATAGTCCGGGTTCTCCCAGGCGATCATCTTGCCGGGGTTGAGCAGGCCTTGCGGATCGGTCTCGCGCTTGAAGGCGAGCTGCACCGCGTCGGTCTGCTTCATGCCGCCCTCTTCCAGCGTGTAGCGATGCGGGTTGAAGATCGGGCAGCCATTCGCCTCATGCAGCCGCACGATCTCGTCGAGCCGCGCTTCGGTGGTGAACTTGACCAGCGGCAGGCCGAAGCAGGTGATGTTGCCATCGAGCCGCACGAATTCGAGATGCGAAAAAACCTCGCCCGGAAACATCCCGTCCATCTTTTCGACCAGCGCCAGCTGGTTGGGAAACGGATAGAGCGATTGCAGATAGGTAATCGAAGGGTCGACGCGCAGCGCCCTCAGCGTCGTGTGATTCCATGCCAATTCATAGGCCGGCGGCAGGCCCTTTTTCTCCTCCGGCGTCGCGGTCGCGGCGTTAAAGATCACTTCGCCGCCGGCGCGCCGGGTGAAGGCCAGAAAGGCATCCAGCCCATGCTGCGCCACCATGACGACACAGACGCTTTGCCCTTCCCGTAGGAATTTCTGGTGCCGCTTGAAATAGAGCTGCGGCACGGGTGCCGCTATCGGCGTGATCAGCTTGGTCAGGATGCCGTCCTGGCAGGCCAGCGCATTTCCGAAGCGGGCGGCGTCCATGAAGGCGTCGAAGCCGACGATGACATCGACCCAGTCATAGGCTGCCGTCAGCGGCATCTCGACCTCTGATATGATCCCATTGGTGCCATAGGCATGGGTCACCTTGTGCAGATCTTCGCCGGTGAGTTCGAGCACCTTCGGCTCGGCCTCCATGGTCACCACGCGCAGGCGAAGCACGTTGCCGAAATCGCGCAGGCCGCCGAAATTGATCGAACCGACGCCGCCCGAACCGCCGGCGATGAAGCCGCCGATCGAGGCCGTGTTGTAAGTGGACGGCGACAGCCGCAGCTCCTGCCCGGAATGCGCCCGCGTTGCCTTGTCGATGTCGGCCAGAATGGCCCCCGGTCCGGTCACAACGCGACCCGGCGCGATCGACTTGATCTCATTCATCTCGGCAAGGTTGAGCACGACGCCGCCGGAGAGCGGCATCGCCTGGCCATAATTGCCGGTGCCGCTGCCGCGTGGCGTCACCGGCACGCCATGCCGATGACAGGCGGCAAGCACGCGGATCAATTCGGCCTCGGTCTTCGGCGACACGATCAAATCGCCGATGACATGGTCGAGCTGCTGCTTCAGCACAGGGCTGTACCAGTAGAAGTCACGGCTCTTCTGCTGGACGATGGCTGGATTGTCGTCGAGTTTCAGGCCTTCGAGATCGCGTTTGAGCGCCGAAACATCCATCATTCCACCATCAGTTCGTCGAGTTCGCCATAATCGGGCAATTGCCGCTCGATTGCGCGTCCGGCGCGCACGACGATGCGATCCGATTCGGGCCGCGACAGCAATTCCGTCCAGCTTCGACCTTTGAACACGATGAAATCGGCATCGCCACCAGCGGCGAGCGTACCGAAGCCGTCAAGCCGCATCACTTTGGCGGGCGTCGCGGTGATTGCTTGCGGCCAGTCGGCGACCGGATGATCGAAGTGCAGGATGCGCGTCGCCATGCGGTAGACCTCCAGCATGTCGAGATCGCCATAGGCATAGAACGGGTCGCGCGTGTTGTCGGATGCGACCGCCACCAGAATGCCCCTCGCCTTCATCTCATGCAGCAGCGTCACGCCACGCCAGCGCGGCGTGGTTTGGTTGCCGCGCCGATCCTGCAGATAGAGATTGCACATCGGCAGCGACACGACGGCCAGCCCCGCCTTCGCCACCTTGTCCAGCGTGTCCAGCACATCGAGGTCCGGCTGGCGCGCCAGCGAGCAGCAATGACCGACGAGGATATTGCCCTCGAAGCCGTTCCAGAGCGCGGCCTCTGCAATCTTCTTCAGCGATATGGCGGAAACATCGTCGGTCTCGTCGGCATGGAAATCGAGATCGAGGCCATGCTTGATGGCTTGCGCGAAGACATGGTCGAGCAGTTCTTCGAGGTCCGGCACCATATAGGTGACGACACCGAGCACGCCCTTTGCCGCGGCAACCCTCTTTGCCAGCCTGTCGAACCACTTTTTGTCGCGCACGCCTTCGATGCCGAGCAAACAGGCGCCCTGCAACTCGATGCGGCCGCGCCATGTCTCGCGCATCGCCTCGAACACCGGCCAGGAGATTTCCTCCTGCGGCGCGACGCTGTCGAGATGCGTGCGCAGCGCCCTGGTGCCATGCGCGTAGGCTGAGCGCAGCGAGAAATCCATCCGTTTCGCAACGTCCTCGGCGCTCCAGCGTGCCACACGATCGGCGCCGGCGGCATTCAGCGCGCCCATGAACGTGCCGTCGGGATTGGGCTTTCGAGGCCAGATATGGCCCTTGTCGATATGCGTGTGGCTGTCGACGAAGCATGGCAGCACGATGCGGCCGCCAAGATCGACGGCATCAGCAGGCGCTGCACGACCGTGGGCGGCAATGCCTGCGATTTTGCCGTCTGCGATAGTGACGTCGGCAAGCGCAAAGCCATCCCTGTCGAGAGCAGCGCCAAGGCCTGGGGTCAGGGACGCGTGAAGCCTGACATTGGCGAGCCGGTATGAACCTGTGTTCGGAATCAAGGGCCTAGCGCTCCTGCTTCAGTGCGCTTTCGTGCCAGCGCCGCAAAATGAGATGCGAAATCAGCGACAGCACGAGGAAGATCAAAATGCCGGTCAACGAGATCAGGAACAGCGCCGCGAACAGCCGCGGCGCGTTGAGCCGGTAGCCGGCCTCGATGATGCGCGAGGCAAGCCCGGACGACTGGCCGGTGGTGCCGGCGACGAACTCGGCCACCACCGCGCCGATCAGCGACAGGCCGCCGGCGATCTTCAACCCGCCGAGGAAATAGGGCATCGCGGCCGGCAGCCTGAGATAGCGCAATTGCTGCCAGCGCGTCGCGCCGTTGAGCTTGAACATGTCGCGCAGATTGCGGTCGACGGAGTTGAGGCCAAGCGTGGTGTTGGACAGGATCGGAAAGAAGGCGACGATCCAGGCGCACAGCAGAAGCTTGGTCGTCTGGTCGTTCACATAGATATTGATCAGCGGAAAGATCGCCACGATCGGCGTCACCTGCAAAACGATGGCGAAGGGGAAGAACGACATTTCGACCCATTTCGATTGCGCGAACAGCACCGCCAGCCCGACCCCGCCGACGACCGCCAGAGCCAGGCTGAGGAAGGTGATGCGCAAGGTCACCAGCAGCGAGGAAAACAGCAGGCCGGCGTCGTTGTAGAGCGTCCACAGCACCACGCCCGGGCGCGGCAGGATGTATTGCGGGATCTCGTTCCAGACGCAGATGCGATCCCACAGCCAGATCGCCAGGATCATGATCGTTAGCGGCAGCACCCAGCGGCCGATCCGTTCGAACCGCTCCTGGCGCACGCGGCGCGCTTCCTCGGGGTCGAGTTCGAGCACGCGCTCGTTAATGGCCGTCATGATGCGCGCCTGCTGTTGAATTGATGGCCTGGACCAGCACGTCGGAGGCCTGACGGCAGAGTGCCGCATAGTCGGGCGAGGTGCGAAACGCCTCGTCGCGCGGATAGGAGGCCTCGATGGCGAGTTCGTCGAACACCCTGCCC
Source organism: Mesorhizobium sp. M1066 (assembly GCF_040318635.1). Taxonomy (NCBI): domain Bacteria; kingdom Pseudomonadati; phylum Pseudomonadota; class Alphaproteobacteria; order Hyphomicrobiales; family Phyllobacteriaceae; genus Mesorhizobium; species Mesorhizobium sp. M1066. Next base: position 7,944 of record NZ_JAMYMR010000023.1, on the reverse strand, counting down.
GGACGCGCCGCCATGACGACGACGCGGTTGGAGAGGAACACGCTTTCAAAGACGCTGTGGGTGACGAAGACGACGGTGAAGCGTTCGTCCTGCCACAGCTCCAGCAGATCGTTGTTGAGCTTGAAGCGGGTGATCTCGTCGAGTGCCGCGAACGGTTCGTCCATCAACAGCACGCGCGGTTTGGTCACCATCGCGCGTGCGATCGAGACGCGCATCTTCATGCCGCCGGACAGTTCGCGCGGCACCGCGTCTTCGAAACCGGTCAGGTGCACCCGCGCCAGCATCTCCGTGATCGCCGGTGTCGCCTTGGCGCGCGAAATGCCTTTCAGCCGAAGCGGCAGCCAGACATTGTCGAAAACATTGGCCCAGGGCAGCAGCGTCGGCTCCTGGAAGACGAAGCCGATGTTCGAACGGTCAAGCGAGCCGCCGCCGCGCCAGTCGAGCACGCCGGAGGTCGGCGTCGACAGGCCGGCGATCAGCCGCAGCGCCGTCGACTTGCCGCACCCCGACGGCCCGAGCAGGCTGAGGAAATCGCCTTCCCGGATGGTCAGGTCGACGTCGCTGAGCGCCGTCACGCCGTTGGAAAATACCTTGCCGACGCCGCGCAGCGCCAGAAGCGTCGGGGCCGTACCCGACACAGCCGGCGCTGGCGCCACTTTTTCCCTTATCATGCGGGGACCGGCCTATTTCTTCAGCTCGAGCCCGACGCCCTTGTTGATGAAGGTCAGCGTGTAGGCCTTCTTGATGTCGATGCCGGCTGGCGTGACCTTGGCCTTGACCATCTTGTCGTAAAAACTCTTGATCCGCTCGTCGGTCATGGCGCCGATGCCGAGCTTTTCGGTGTCGCCGGAATCGGCCAGGCCGAACTTCTTCATCTGCTCGATCGAGAACGCGATCTGCTCGTCGCTCATGTCGGGATTGTCTTTCTTGATCAAGTCGTTGGCGGCCTTGTTGTCGCCGTAGAGATATTTGTACCAGCCCTTGGCGGAGCCATCGACGAAGCACTGGACCACCTCCGGCTTCTTGTCGATCGTGTCCTGCATCACCTCGATCGTCGTAGAGTAGGTGTCCCAGCCATAGTCGGCGAGCAGGAACTGGTTCGGCACGAAGCCGCCCTCCTTCTTGACCGCGAACGGCTCGGAGGTGACGTAGCCCTGCTGGATCGACTTCTTGTTGGCGAGGAAGGGAGCGGTGTTGTAGGTGTATGGCGCGCGCTTGGAGGCATCGAAGCCGAGTTCGATGACCATCCACTGGAAGAAGGTCTGCACGCCCTCGTCACCCAATATGTACTGGTCGGCGTTCTTCAGGTCCTCCCATTTGTCGAGCCCTTCGCCGGGATGGGACATGATGACCTGCGGGTCCTTCTGGAAATCCGCCGCCACCACCCGCATGGGAATGCCTTGCTGCACGGCATCGAAAGCCGACAGCAGATTGCCGCCCATGTAGAAATCGATCTTGCCGGCCAGCAGCATCGGCCGGCCACTGACCTGCGGACCGCCCTGCATAATGGTGACGTCGAGGCCGCAGGCGGCATAGGTGCCGTCCGCCACGGACTGGTAATATCCGCCATGCTCCGGCTCGGCCAACCAGTTGGTGCCGAAGGTGACTTTCTCATTCGCAGCAGCACCCAGCGTGCTGGCTGCAAGCAGGGCCACAACCGCCACCGAGATCTTCTGTTTTCCGTACATCGACACCACCCTCTGTTTGCTCCGGCGCGCCACGCGCCAGGCTCGACACCAAAGATTCAAGAAGCAAGACACATGCCACCGGCGTCTGGCGCCGGGGCCGCCCGCTTGAAAGACGTTGCCATGCCAAGCGCGGACGGGTCATGCTGTACGAAAGGCATCGTGCCTATTTTTTGAACGGCTGTCCACAATCGCCCGGGCAACATGCACCGCCATCTTGAAGGTGTAGTGGGTCCAGCTTTAGGCTGACGGCATCCAGGAGATTGCCATGTTCAGATTCCTCACCCCGAAGTCGATCAAGCCGCCCTTTGCCCACTACAGCCACGGCGTCGAGGTACCGCCTGGCAAGCGGCTGGTGCTGTGCTCGGGTCAGGTCGCCATCACCGCGGACGACCAGATTCCCGAAGACGCCGGCGCGCAGGCCGAACTCTGCTTCCGCAACATCGAAGCGATTCTCGGCGAAGCCGGGCTGGGCTTACGCGACATCATCCGTATCAACGCCTATGTCACCGACCGCGCGCATCTGCGGCCCTATATGGATGTCCGCGACCGGCTGTTTTCCAGCCCCGCGCCGGCCTCGACGCTGATGATCGTTTCCGGCTTTGCCCGCCCCGAATTCAAGGTCGAGGTCGAGGCCATCGCGGCCGGGTGATCGACAGACCGCGCTTGCCGCGCTAGGTCTGCCGGACCATTGAAGAGGCATGACATGACCGTACCCAAAAGACGTGTGTGGTGGGGCGACTACCGGACCACCGAATACGCCTCGATCGATCCGGAGGCGACGATCGCCGTGCTGCCGGTGGCGGCGATCGAGCAGCATGGGCCACATCTGCCGGTCTCTACCGACACTTCGATCATGAACGGCATGCTCGACACGGTTATTTCGCGCCTGCCCGACGATCTCGACATCCGCATCCTGCCGGTCCAGGCAGTGGGCAAGTCGAACGAACATCTGCACGCGCCGGGCACCCTCACTCTGCCGGCAACCACGCTGATAGAAGCCTGGACCGAGCTTGGCCTGTCGATCGCGCGCGCCGGCGTGCGCAAGCTGATCGTGGTCAATTCGCATGGCGGCAACGAAGAGATCATGGGCATTGTCACGCGCGAACTGCGCGTGCGTGAAAAGATGCTGGCGGTAAAGACCAGCTGGCAGCGTTTTGGTCGTCCGGCCGGCATGTACACCGAACTGGAGGACCGTCACGGCATCCATGGCGGCGATGTCGAGACCTCGCTGATGCTGCATTTCCGGCCGGACCTCGTCGACATGGGCAAGGCCGACAATTTCGTTTCCAATGTCGCCAAGGCCGAGAAGGAATTCTCGCTGCTGCGCCACACCGGCACCCACGCCTTTGCCTGGATCGCTGGCGATCTCAACCCGAATGGCGTCGTCGGCGATGCCAGCATCGCGACGGCGGAGAAGGGCCGGCTGACGGCAGAATATCAGGCCGACGGGTTCATCAGCCTGCTGGGGGATGTGCGCAAGGCGAAGCTCGCGGACTGGTTGACGTAGCCTCCAAACCAGTGGTCTGGCATCGAAAGGCAAACGCTGTCCTCTTGAACAAACAGGCGACGGAGGGCGGATCAGACAATCACGCTTTTGCACAAGCGATTTCCGCACAAGAGATTTTGACAAACTTTGCCAAAATGGACCATACTGGACGGGATATGGAGGCCAGTATGGCAACGATGAACGTATCATTGCCCGACCCGATGAAAGATTGGGTTGAGGCGCAAACCGAAACGGGCCGTTACGCCAACGCGAGCGACTATGTGCGCGATTTGATCCGTCGGGATCAGGAGCGCAACGACAAGATTGCCGCCATGCAGCGCTTTGTCGATGATGGCTTGAAGAGTGGCATCGGCAATCGATCCAGGGACGCGCTTTTCACGGAGGCGGTTAAACGCGCTGAAAAGCCATCCGGCAATAGGTAGTGGAATTTCGCCTTTCTTTAGCCGCGGAAGAGGACATCGTCGGTATTGCCGAGCAAGGGGTGCGCCTGTTCGGCGCTGTGCAGGCCAGACAGTATCATGACGAGTTGTTCACGATCTTTGACCTGATCGCTGCCAGTCCCCCGAATAGCGCGGGAGCGGCTTGAATTGAGGCCACCGATGCGTATCCATCCCTTCAAAGCCCATCTTATCGTCTACCGGATCGAAGCCGCCGACGACGTGTTCATTGTCCGGGTACGCCACGGGCATGAAGATTGGGCGAATGAAGGCACTCGATAATCGAACAATGACATGGGGCAGCTAGCTGTCGATCCTCAGCGCAAAGGGCGTGCCTTCAAAGGCATCCGCACCGCGGCCGATCGATTCGATCGCCTCGATCATGCGACCGTTGCGATCAAGCAACGCATCGGCCACCGCGATCAGTCGCGGATTGGGTGTTGCCGAGGGCGACAGCGCCCGCAGCGTCCGCGCCAGTTCGGCCTCGTCGCGTTTCGGCGCCAATGCGGCCGCGATGATATAGGCCGAAGCCGTCGAGCGGCTGATGCCGGCATAGCAATGCACGAGCATCGGCCTTGCCCGGTCCCAGCGGCGCGCGAAATCGAGTAAGTTACGGACATGCTCCTCGCCCGGCATGGTCATGCCGTCCTGCGCCGCCGCGATGTCATGCATGACCAGATGCAGATGGTTTTCTCGGGCGATCGACGGCGGACGGACCACCGCCGTTCCGGCGGCAAGCAGCGACAGCATGCGGTCGGCGCCGGTCCTGGCCACCGTTTCCTCGATCTTTGCAAGCGAACAGACATGGATCATTGTTTCGAACCCTTCGATTGATGCTCGCGCCGCGACGCCCATTCGGCAAGAACGGTCTCGAGCCGCTGCCATTCCTCCTCACTCCCCGGCAGGCCGGCGCGCAGAACGTCAGGCCGATCGGCAAAATGGCGAAGCAGGATGCCGCGCTCGCCGAGCGCGGCAAACAAATCGGCGGCATGCGGCAGGCGAAGAAAACGGAACAGCGTGGTGCCGCCCACGACGGGAATACCGAAGCGGCCGAACAGCGCATCGAGCCGCGCCGATTCATCAGCCAGCGCCGTCCGCATCGCGTCCTGCCAGCCAATATCGGCAAGCGCGCGGATGCCGTATTCCAGCGCCGGGCCGGCGACGGCCCATGGCCCGAATTGTGTTTCCAGCCGTTCGACCGTCACAGCATCGGAAAGTGCAAAACCGAGCCGCAGGCCGGCCAGACCAAAGAACTTGCCGAACGAGCGCAGCACGACGACGCCGCCCTGGCCGACATCGCCGCAGAGGCCATGCTCGCGCGGCCCAACATCCATGAACGCCTCGTCGACAACCAACAGCCCGCCCTTGGCGCGCAATCCGGCAGCCAGAGCCAGCAACCGGTCGCGCTCGATGATGCGTCCATCCGGATTGTTCGGATTGACGATGATGGCAAGGTCGGCGTCCGCCAGGTCAGCGAAATCGCCGACCTCGGTCACCGCGTGCCCGGCGATCGCGGCGGCGCGGGCATGTTCGGCGTAGGTCGGACCCAGCACCAGCGCCTTGCCGGGGCTGATCAGCGAGGCGACGCGCGGCAACAGGATCTGCGTGCCGGGCGCCGACACGACGTTGGCTGGAGACGGCGCACCGTACGTACTGGCCGCGATCTCTGTCAGGTCGCGCGTGCGCGCGGCTTCCGGCAACCGTGACAGCGAGGTGGCGGGCAGGTCGAAAAGCGGGTAGGAGTGCGGATTGATACCAGTCGAGAGGTCGACGAAAGGCAGCAGGGCGTTGGGGAAAAGCGCCCTCGCCCGGCCAAGACTTCCACCATGGTCCACCGCTCCTTCAAGAAGCTTCATGTCAGTCCTGATCGCTTTCCTGTCATTGGCCGTCGAATTCGCCCTCGGTTACCCCGATTGGCTGTTTCGCGCCATCGGCCATCCGGTGACGTGGTTCGGCAGGCTGATATCCTTTCTCGACCACAGGCTCAACCGCGCCACTGATCCCGACGCGCTGCGTCGCAAGCGTGGTGTCCAGGCGCTGCTGGTCATCGTGCTGGTGCCGGCGATAATTGGCCTGGGCGTGCAGATCCTGTTCTGGTTCGTTCCCATGGGCCTCGTCATCACGGCCCTTCTGGCAACGTCGCTTCTGTCGCAAAAGAGCCTCTATGAGCATGTCGAGGCGGTGGCTGACGCGCTCGACACGGGCGGCCTGGCTTTGGGCCGCGTTGCCGTTTCGCGGATCGTCGGCCGCGACCCTGAAACGCTCGACAGGGCCGGCGTCTGCCGCGCGGCGATCGAGAGCCTGGCCGAGAATTTCTCTGACGGCATCGTCGCCCCAGCCTTCTGGACCGGCGTCGGCGGCCTGGCCGGCGGCGCCGCCTACAAGGCCGCCAACACCGCCGATTCGATGATCGGCCACCGCACCCCGCGCCACGAGGCGTTCGGCTGGGCAGCGGCGCGCTTCGACGACTGGATCAATCTGCCGGCGTCGCGGCTGACGGCACTGCTGATCGTGCTGGCGGCGTTCCTCGTCAAAGGCGCTGATGCGAAAAATGCCTGGCATGCGGTATTGCGCGACGCGAAAAAACATCGCTCACCCAATGCCGGCTGGCCGGAAGCGGCGATGGCCGGCGCGCTCGGCCTGGCGCTCGCCGGGCCGCGCAGCTACGGCGGCGTCCTGGTCGACGACGTCTTCATGGGCGAAGGTGGGCGGCGCGAAGCCGACAGCCTCGACATCAGGCAGGCGCTGAAACTCTATCGCGTTGCCGACTATCTGCTGATCGCCCTGTTCGGGTTGGTTTCGATCATCGTCATTCTGGCGTGACCTCACCGCCTCGTGAGTTCTCTCCCGAAGGGAGGAAGGGAGCCGTGCTGCAACAGGTTCGCGCCTTTCCTCTCCCCCGTCGATCGGGGGAGAGGTGGCTCGGCGAAGCCGGGACGGAGTGGGGGTCGACCAGCTCGGCAGTCGCGTTTTCGCATCCGCCGGGTCGCGCCTGCCAGTCTGCGGCCGCGCGTTCGATAATCGCCGTCCCCCAATCCGTCGCTGCTTCGCAGCGCCACCTTTCCCCCCTCCGGAGGGAAAGGAAGGGAGCCTCGCTGAGAGCGCTGGCGACCAGACTTGAACGGCCTACCCACAGAAGGGGACAACAGCTCTCAGAACTCGATCCCCTGCTGGGCCTTCACGCCCGCGGAAAAATGGTGCTTGGTCACGCCCATTTCGGTGACGAGGTCGGCCGCCTCGATCAGCGCCGGCTTGGCGTTGCGGCCGGTGACCACGACATGCAGGCCCTCACGCCGCGCCTTCAACGCCGCAACCACTTTGTCGAGATCGAGATAGTCGTAGCGTAGCGCAATGTTCAGTTCGTCGAGCACCAGCAGGCTGATCGACGGATCGGCCATCAGTTCGAGCACCTTGACCCACGCGGCTTCGGCGGCTGCGATGTCGCGCTTCAGGTCCTGCGTCTCCCAGGTGAACCCCTCGCCCATCGCGTGCCAGACGACGCGGTCGCCGAAGGCAGCAAACGCATCCTTCTCGCCGGTGTGCCATTTGCCCTTGATGAACTGGACGACACCGACACGCTTGCCGTAGCCGAGCATGCGCAGCGCCAGGCCGAAAGCAGCCGTGGTCTTGCCCTTGCCGGGACCGGTGTTGACGATCAGCAATCCCTTCTCGACCGTCTTGCTCGCCACCTCGGCATCCTGCACCGCCTTGCGCTTGGCCATCTTGGCGCGGTGGCGTTCTTCGTCCTTATCGTCGATGTCGGTCATGTCATTTCACCTTGAGCGGTAGCCCCGCCACCATCAGCAGCACCGTATCGGCGACGGCGGCGACCTGCTGGTTGAGCCGGCCGGCGGCATCGCGAAAGCGGCGCGCCAGTGCATTGTCCGGCACGATGCCTTGTCCGACCTCATTGGACACCACGAACCAGGGCCCGCGCGGCCGCGACAGCACCTCCGTCAATCGCCGGCATTCCAGCTCGAAATCGCGTTCGGCCAGCATGTGGTTGGTCAGCCACAGCGTCAGGCAGTCGACAAGCACCGGCCGATCGTCCGGCAAGGCGGCAAGCGTCCCGGCGAGATCGAGCGGTGCGTCGATGGTCGTCCAGCCTTCGCCGCGCCGCGATAGGTGCAACGCGATGCGTTCATGCATCTCGTCATCATAGGCTTGCGCCGTGGCGACATAGGTCCAGGGCGGCGGCAAGGCGGTCGCCAAAATTTCGGCGTGGGGGGGGGGGGGGGGGGGGGGGGGGCGGGGGCGGGGGGGGGGGGGGAGATGGTAGAGGTAAACGCTATCGACTAGGGGGGAGGGCGGG